>NZ_JBSRDC010000030.1:0-75059 GCF_055145285.1 Salinivirga sp.
AATGATACCAAGTAATCAATACAGGCTTGCTCCGATTTAAACATTTCTTCAAATTCCATTTGATCTGCCGGATATTTCATTTCGTAAAGATAAAACTTTACGGGAGATGATCAGATACCCCATTTAATTAAAAATATTACTACTATCCTTATTGGTCACTTTTTTGTCCATTTACGGACAATTCTGTGTGAATTTGTGCGTATTTTTAAACTTAAAAATTCTATCATAAGCACTATAAATCAATGTTTTATGTTGTTTGGTATGTTAAATGATATGAGATGGTATTAACCATAAAACCATGTTATATATGAAAATTTTAATTTCGTTATGCCTGATTTTAATCATGCAGAGCCAGTTTGTTTTTGCTGAAAAAGACAAGGCTGGAAAAGAAACCAATGAGGCAAATGCCCAAACATCGTGGAACCTGGCTGATATTTATCAGAATTGGGATGCCTGGAACTCCGATTTAACTGAGGTGAAGCAACTGATGGGGGAAATTAAAACCTATCAGGGAAGCCTTGGATCAAGTGCCAAAGTGTTTATTGAATTGATGCAAAAAGAGGAAGAGCTGAGTAAAAAGTTTGGTCGCGTTTATCGCTATCCCTATTTTATGCGGCAGTTGAATAGTCGTGATCAGGAAATATCGGGACGTATGCAGGAATTAGGTGCCATGTATGCACAATATGCAACGGCCACGAGTTGGATTTCCCCGGAAATATTATCTATTCCGCAGGCTACTATGGAAAAATGGATAAAAGAAAACAAAGCCCTGGAGCCTTATGCATTTAATCTGATGAATAGCTATCGGCTACAAGAACATGTGTTTAGTGCCGATAAAGAAAAATTGCTGAGCTATTTTTCACGTCCCATGGGTACTGCTTCGAGCGTCTATAATGAATTATCGGTTTCAGATATTCAGTTTCCGGAGATTACCCTATCCACCGGAGAAAAGGTGAAGCTTTCTCATGCCAATTATACAAAGTTACTGGAAACATTGTCTTCACAAGAAGACCGCAAGCATGTTTTTGAATCGTATTATCAAATATATAAAAACCTTGAAAATACTTATGCTGCCATTTATAAAGGTATTTGTGAGAAGAACAATGCATACGCCCAGGCAAGGGGGTATGAAAGCACCCTGCATGCAAAACTTGAAGGAAATAATATCCCAACTGCTGTTTATAAATCGTTGATTAAAACGGCCTCTGATAACGTGGCGCCTTTGCACAAATATATGCAGCTGCGCAAACAAATAATGGGGCTCGAAGAATTGCACACGTATGATCTGAGTACAAAATTTACTGACTACAACCGCGAATATGATTTCACAGAAGCTGCAAACATGGTAAAAGCAGCTGTTAAGCCTTTAGGTAAAGACTATTCAGAATACCTGAGTGAAGCTACACAGGGTGGATGGATTGATGTTTATGAGAAACCTAACAAAACCTCGGGTGCTTTCTCGGCTAATGTTTACGGAGTACATCCATATATTCTTTTAAACTGGAACAAAAGTCTGAATCATGTTTTTACCCTTGCGCATGAATTGGGTCACTCCATGCATTCAATCTATTCCAATAACAATCAACCTTATGCTACCCACAGTTATACCATTTTTGTAGCTGAGGTGGCATCGACTTTTAATGAACATTTGCTGCTTGATAATTTGATTGAGAAAGCTGAAAAACCTGAAGAACGTATTGCCCTGCTACAGCAAGCAATAGAAAATATATGGGGCACTTTTTACATTCAAGCCCTATATGCCGATTATGAATACCAGGTACATAAGCGTGTGGAAAATGGAAAACCCATTACTGCTGAAGTTCTGAGTACAATAATGGGCGATCTCTATGTGCATTATTATGGCGACGCTGTAACTCCTGATGCACTAACCAGTGTGAAATGGAGTCGTGTTCCTCATTTTTATGGTATGCCTTACTACGTATATCAGTATGCCACATCATTTTCGGCTTCATCTGAGTTGTTTGCAAGATTTAAAAATGGTAATAAAATAGAGCAAAAAGAAACCATTGAGAAATATAAGGAATTGCTCAAATCAGGCGGTAACGATTTTCCGGTAAATCAACTTAAAAAAGCCGGAGTAGACCTCACCACAACAAAACCCTTCGAAGCGGTAGTTGCGCAAATGGATTACTATGTGAATGAACTTGAAAAAGAATTAGAAAAGCTATAATGTCAATTTGATTTTTTCATAATGGAAAATGGGCTTGCCTGCGGGCGGCCCTTTTTTTGTGTTCTTAGACCTTTTGTGTATACAAAAATCACGGTAATTTGCAGGTATTGTACACCCGGGGGCTATTTGGCCGCATAGCCGGTGGATGTCTTTTATCCGCCGTGGGGAGCGGCGGGTTGTGTTGTTCCAACCTGTCGTTAAAAAAACGGGTTTTTCTGCTGAAAAAAATATCTATATTTCACCTTCGTGTAAATCCCAAATAGGAAAACACATTTCATAATCGTTCCAAACCAGATCGCCATGTTCAATTGAAAATGATTTGAATTGTTCTTTGTCCAAATATTTTCTGGTCATGGGATTCTTAGCATTACTTAAAAAATGGCCAAAATCAATTTCCCTCACCAAACCGTCAGAGAATTGTAGTTCGATAATGTAATCGCCTTTATATGTTGCTTTTTCAATGGTAATAACCATAATTTATAGTTTTTTAGTGATTTGTTCTGATTGTATTTCTTTGTTGTAAACAAAAAAGTCAACCCACTTTCTTACAATATCATCCCGGTAGACTTCAACCAGCTTTTTAAATTTTTTTACGTTTTGTATGTCTAAAGGTTTCTTTCCCATAACATTTGCAATTCGTACTTCAATAAACTTACCATTCTCAAATATTAATTCTGCTTTGCTTTCTAGTCCCTGATATTTACAATGTACATGAATGGGTTCGTGCTCATTGGAATAGAACAAAATGATGAGTCCTAAGTATTCATATAATTTTGGCATATCGCTTTTTATGACAAATTTATTTAAAAATCTGTAAAAACCATTTCACTGTAAAACATCAGCTAAAAAATAATAAAACCGATGAATCCGTATATAAATGGGTTAATTGTGTTTTGATAAATCAGGTTGCTTTTCTAATCCCGTTGCCTAAAAACAGCGTGTATCCAAAACGCACCAGTTTTTCCGATACGGTACGTTCGACATAGCGGCTTTCAGGCCGCATAGCCGATGGTTTGTGTCTGTCCGTTTTCCGTCCGCTATGCACACTGGAGGCGCTAATCGAAGCGTGTTGTTATTTGGAGAAGGCGAAAAACGAAGTGTTTAATTGAATAATACCTTAGTTATGATCAGACAGCTCTTAGCCGTTTCTTTCTTCCCGTTGCCTTTGTATTACCAAAGAGCAATCTCAAGGCCAGGGACAACGTGTATGATTATTTTTCTATCACACCACCATCAAATTGCACCCCCTGATATCGCTTTGGTCGAACCGGCCGAGTACTTGAAAACTGCCATCATTAAAGATTTCTCCAATATCCCTGGTTTGAATAAAGGAACAAGAATGTACATTAGCCAGATCAATAACATTTATGCCACCTTTCCCGTTGATATTTGTCGCTAAGGGGTTATAAAAATCGTAGATTAAAACTTTCATCCAGGGAGGTGTAAAGTATACGCCATCACCCTGACTGTATGCTTGTGATAGTAATTCTGTCATGCCATATTCCGAATGAATTTTTTCTACCCCAAATCCTTTTTTCAGAATTGCATGTACTTCTTCTCTAATCATTTCTTTTCGGCGGCCTTTCATGCCCCCGGTTTCCATTACAATGGTGTTATTGAGTTTTAAACTAAATTGTTCAGCAAAATCCAACAATCCAAAGGTAACTCCGAGCAGGAGGGTGGGTATATTTGCACGTTCATTTTGTAGCAATACTTCGGCAAGTTTCTCGTGCTCATAAAGGTAAAAACCGCTTTGTTCATATTTGCTGCTTTTTATAAAGTGATCGGCCATAAAAATCAGTGATGATCCTTCCCGCTCCAAATAGCCGGGCAATAAAGCCAAAACGCAGAAGTTTTGTATGGGGCCATAAAAGCGCTCAAAACCTTTGATAAAGCTCTGCTGGTAGAGCTGAATATCGTAAACAAAATGTTTAGAAGTTGCAGTACCTGTTGTACCACTTGATGTGAAAACTTTTTCTGCGCTTTTTTGTGTTGTAACCTTTTTTTCTTTGAAAATTTCAACGGGTAAAAACGGAATATCAGTCAAAGACTGTATTTTATCTCTATCAATTCCTAAATCATTTACATACTTCTGATAAACCGGGTTATTTTCACACTGATAGTGAAACAATTCTATGGCCGTTTGTTCGAAATTAAAATCAGCAGACAAATAATCAGAAAATGTAAAGCTATTGATATTCATTTATATAGCGTGTTAATCGTTAAGTTATACGGTTTTATGTTTTGCAAAAGATAAGTGTTCCAGAGAATTTTAGTATACAAAACGCGTTTGCAAGATATTAATAATTGACAAGTGTATAATTTATATGTATCTTAATTGTCCAATTGATTTTTTTATTTTAAAAAAGTACAGTTATGAGATTGTTTTTATTGATATTTTTTCTTTTTAATATGAGTCTGATGGCTAAGGCTCAGATAGTGCAGCAAGATACCATACCCGTTAGCGGAGTTGTGTTTGATGAAAACAAAAAAGTACTACCCAATGCACATATCCTGATTAACGGTGTTAAAGGCACGCTCACCTCTCCAGGGGGATTTTTTCAATTGAAAGTGAATGCTTTGGATACGTTAACGTTTTCATATGTAGGTTACAAAAAGTTTAAATACGTTATTCCTGATTCTATGAGCCGTTTGGGTTATATTACCGGTGTTTTTATGAAAAGAGATACCATGTCATTACCCGAGATTATAGTATTGCCTTACCTGAATAAACAGCAATTTAAGCAAGCTTTTTTAAATAAAAACGATTTATCGCGGAATCAGGCCAATGCCCGGGCAAATTTAAGTTTGGTGGCTACAGAGGGCCAAAGAAAATACAGTTACATGCAAACTTCAGGTGTTGAACTTCAGTTGGAGCAATTTAAAAACAGCATGGAATACAAAGGATTAATATCGCCCGATGATATGGTGGGGGTTAATGTAGCACCAGCCATAGGTTTTGTTTATAACATTATTAGATGGAATAAAACGCAGGAGGAACAAGAAGAAAAAATTAAAGACCGGCTGCTCCGGCACAAGGCTTTTTTAGAGCAAAAAAAAGAGGATTAACCCTAGAGAGTGAACTGGTACACAAATTATTAACTCTTGCGTAAAAACTTCAGGTTAATCCTCACTTTTCATAAATACAAAAAGCATGCTAAAGTGAATTCTGAAGAAATCCGAAACTATTGTATTGCTAAAAAACATGTGGAGGAAAGTTTTCCCTTCAATGAATATTCTCTGGTATTTAAGGTTGCCGGTAAAATGTTTGCACTATTAGACCTGGAAGCTGAGTTGAGAATGAATCTGAAATGCGACCCGGAATATGCTTTGGAGCTTCGGGAGGAGCATACGGCCGTTCACCCGGGTTATCACATGAGCAAAAAGCATTGGAATACCATATATTTTGATGGTACCCTTTCGCAGGATTTTATTTATAAACTGATAGATTATTCTTACAGCCTTGTTGTCCATAACCTGCCAAAAAAGAGACGAATAGCACTTGGTTTGTGATTTATACCATGTTATTTTCTTGTATTTCGGCACATTCAAAGCACAAAAGCTTATATTTGTAGCAGACATAAATCCTGTGGAGCAAAGCAATACTTGCTCAGCTCTCAATTAAGTATTTATCATTATGTCCATAAAAAACAGTGTTTGTATTATTACCGGTGCGTCTTCGGGTATAGGCCGATCGCTGGCCTTTGAAATGGCCCGTAGAGGAGCAAAGTTGAGTCTGGCAGCCCGTTCGGCTGATAAACTCAATGAACTTAAAAATGAGCTGGAGCAACATTATCAGGCAGATGTATTAACTGTGCCCACTGATGTGAGCATAGAAGAGCAGTGCAAAAATCTGGCAGATCAAACTTTGAAAGCTTTTGGCCGAATCGATATTTTAATTAACAATGCCGGTATCAGTATGCGTGCATTATTTGTCGATGTTGAGATCAAAGTGCTTAAACGGTTAATGGATGTGAATTTTTGGGGCACCGTTTACTGTACCAAATATGCATTACCTTCGATCATTGAGAATAAGGGAAGTATTGTAGGAGTCACTTCAGTCGCCGGTTTTCATGGTTTACCGGCCCGTTCTGGGTATTCTGCCTCGAAATTTGCCATTCAGGGTTTTCTGGAAACCATTCGCATTGAGAACCTGAAAAAAGGTGTGCATGTGCTTATTGCAGCACCGGGCTTTACAAGTTCCAATGTGCGCAAATCAGCACTTACTGCAGATGGAACACCGCAGGGGGAAAGTCCGCGCAATGAATCGCGTATGATGACATCAGATAAGGTGGCTCGAAAAATAGCCAATGGTATCCGATTTCGGCGCCGAAACATTATCCTGTCACTCAAAGGTAAAATCTCGGTATTGTTTCAGCGTGTTCTTCCCATCTTGCTCGATCGGCTTTTTTATAACGCCATGGCCAAAGAACCCGATTCACCAATCAAAAATTAATAATTACATGTATTCACATACAGCACATATAAAAGTACGCTACGGAGAGACTGATAAAATGGGTGTTGTTTACCATTCGCACTACATTGAATATTATGAAGTAGCACGCACAGAATGTATGCGTTCTCTGGGTTTTTCTTATAAAGCAATGGAGGAGAGTGGCATAATTTTACCGGTTACAAAAGTTGAATCAAAATATAAGGAATCGCTTCATTATGATGATGACGTTTCGGTGAAAGCTACGATAAAAGAAATGCCCGGATTTAAAATAAAATTTTATTATGAGGTCTCAAGAGACGAACACTTAGTGAATGAGGGATTTACCGAGTTGGTTTTTTACAATGTTGACAAAAAACGACCTTGTAAACCACCCAAAGTTATTTTAGATAAACTTGAACCATATTTTTCTTAGTTTACATACAACTCAAAACTTTAGGGTGGTAGCAAAATAGTGTCTGTACATAATGTCCGATTTATTCGCATTCATAATAATCTAAAATGTGCTCATGAGCTAAAGGTTCTCCGTTATGCTCGTATTTAAAACAGTCATCCCGAGAATCGGGACTCCTTGATTTTAAATACTTCGCAATCTCCCGATAAGATGCGGGACAGGCCTTGCTCCGCTGTCCGCGTTCGCTGAAGCTATAGCGTTTCACCTGCGGCAAGCCTATGGCGACCGAAGGGAAGCGAAAGCTATGCGAAGGCGATGTTTTGAACTCGAACATTATGAATCAGACACTGACTTTATAGACAGACTCAAAATAGTAATTCAATGAGTGAAAAAACCAAAAAAATCAACGTGTTGGTTACCGGTGTAGGTGGAGGCATCGGACAGGCAATTGTTAGAGAATTACTCACCCATGAAAATATCCGTGTTCATGCCTACAGTCGTCATCCCGGAAAATTGGAAAATATTTTCGAATCAGAACCACATGTATCGCTACAAAAACTGGACTTACACCTTTTAAGTCAAAACCCTGAAAAAGCGCAGGATATAAATTTACCTGAGCGCATTGATGTGCTCATAAACAATGCCGGTTTTTTAATTAAAAAGCCCTTTAAAGATTATACATCGGGTGAAATACAGCAAATGGTGAATGTGAATTTCACAGGAACCATGTTATTTACGCAATTGTGTTTGCCACGAATGCAAAACGCACCCAAAGCCCATATAGTTAATATCAGTAGCATGGGTGGCGTGCAGGGCAGTGTGAAATTCCAGGGCCTAACGGTTTATGCTGCTTCCAAAGCGGCTATTTGTGGTTTTACCGAAGTGCTGGCTGAGGAATATAAAGCAACAGGAATTCATGTCAATTGCCTGGCGCTCGGAGCAGTGGAAACGCCTATGTTTAATGAGGCTTTCCCGGGTCAGGAAGCACCACAAACACCGGAACAAATCGCTCATTATATAGTGAATTTTGCGCTAAATCAGTGGAACTTTTTTAATGGAAAAATTATTCCTTTGGCCGTTTCTACACCCTGATACCGGAAATTTATATCAGAGCTGCATAATATTATTACTTTTGCCCGTAAAGCTGTATTAAAATGATAACTGTTTGCATTCCTGTATACAATCAACGCGTTTTTCCGCTGGTAAATGAGCTTGCTAAGCAAATTAATCAATGCAAAGAAGGCGTGGATATTTGTCTCATTGATGATGCCTCAGAGCCGGATATACGTGACCTAAATCGTAAGGAATGTGGAGCCCTTGCAAAAATTATAGAGCTTGAAGAAAATGTGGGGCGCGCCAAAATCAGGAATTTGTTCTCGCAACACACCCATAATCACTACCTGCTGTATTTAGATAACGATGTTGAAATTTCTAATACTGATTTTTTAAGGAATTATATAGCCATTATTGACGCAAACGATTATGATGTCATAGTAGGAGGCCACCGATATCAGGAAAAAAAGCCTGCAAGAAAATATCGTTTACGATGGAAGTATGGTAAGTCCCGCGAGGAAATTTTAGGTGAAATCAGGAGTATAAATCCGTATAAGTCCTTTTTAACAAGTAATTTCTTGATTCATAGAAGGGTTTTTGATAAGGTGAAGTTTGATGAATCCATGAACGGTTACGGGCATGAAGATACCTTATTCGGCTTTGAGTTAAAAAAGCAGGAATTAAGTATTTATCATTTTGATAATCCGGTTTTAAAAAAGCATTTGGATACCAATTCTGAGTTTTTGCTTAAGACAAAAGAAAGCATAAGTAGCCTCAAACAAATGTTGAAAATAGCCAATAACGATCCAAACCTTATTTCAGATATTAAAATCCTTCGACTTTATACGAAAGTTAAGCACTCCGCGCTTTTTAAAGTTTTTTTCTTCTTTTTTACACTTTCTAAAGGAGTAATCAGATTGCTTTTAAAAAAAGGATGGATAAACTCGCTTTTATTACTTGATTTTTTAAAGCTTGGTACACTACATTCACTTATGCGAGATAATAGTGCAAACTAACTTTTTACGTTTGTTTAACACATTGGATTGCACAACTCCAAAACTTTTTAGTAAATTTACCTTTTACTTATTAACTAAAAAGAAAACTATGACAGACTTTGAAAAAGTAAGAGATTACCTCATTGAGCTTGAGTACACTATAGTTCATGAGAACCCAGAAGAAGAACTTTTTGTAGTCGAAAATGAAGAAGCCGGAATCAATAATCTTATTATCGATTGCGAAGAAGATATATTGGTTATTGAGCAATTAATTATGGAGTTACCGGAAAATAAAGGAGATGTTTACAAAGAGTTGTTGATTAAAAACCGCGAAATTGTGCATGGTGCTTTTGCATTGGATGAGCACGCAGAAAAACTCATTTTCAGAGATACACTCCAATTAAAAAATTTGGATATGAATGAGTTACTGGGTACTTTGAACGCTCTGGAGTTGCTATTGAGTGAATTTGGTACCCGATTAATTGAAATTTCAAAACTAAAATAACCGAAACCATGGGAATATTCAACAGATTATTTAAGGTTGGAGAGGCAGAAGCACATTCTGCCATTAATAAATTAGAAGACCCAATAAAAATGACAGAGCAGGGCATCAGGGATATGAAAAAAGATCTCGATAAAAGTTTACAGGCCCTGGCAGAAGTGAAATCACTGGCCATTCGTTCACGTCGCGAAGCCAACGAAAATAAAGAAAAAGCAAAAAACTACGAACAGAAAGCCATTTTGCTCATCAAAAAGGCTGAAAAAGGTGACCTCAGTCCCGATGAAGCCGACCGTTTGGCCACGGAATCTCTTACCCGCAAAGAAGAAAGTATTAGTGCTGCAGCAAGAGCGCAGTCTGAAGTGGAAAAGTTCGATGATAATATCGCCAAGTTACAGGCCAATATCAACAAACTAAAGTCACAAATCAGTCACTACGAGAACGAGCTCAAAACGCTCAAAGCGCGCGATCGTGTGAGTAAAGCCACTTCAAAAATCAATAAATCCATGTCGAATATCGACAGTAGCAGTACTGTGGCAAGACTGGAACGAATGAAGGATAAAGTCGATCAGCAAGAGGCTATGGCTGAGGCTTATGGCGAAATTGCCAATGAGAATAAATCAGTTGATGCTGAAATTGATGATGTGCTTAAAGATGAGCCTAAAAGTAAAGCATCTGATGCGCTTGCAGATTTGAAAGCAAAAATGAGTAAATAATTTGTCTATGGTGCTGTCCAAAAAGGATCGAAGTCGTTATTGCGATCCATCGGCTGGTGGAGAAGCAATCTGTTTAATCTGACAATCAGCAGATTGCTTCGTCGTACCTCCTCGCAATGACGTGGTAATTTTACTTTTTGGACAGCCCCATATTTTTATAATACCGTCATATAATGGGCCTTTTCGATCGTTTTAAGAAGAATAAAAGAGACTATGATGTAACCGACATGCAGGTTACCGACCTAGATAAGGGATTTGTTTTTGAATATGACCTTAAAACCTGGGAAGTGGAAGAGGTCTATAAATATGATTGGGGCGATGATTTCTTTTCATATGAATACAAAATATCTTCAGGCTCCGAAACACATTTTTTGAGTGTGGAGGATGACGATGAACTTTCTCTGGTTGTAAGCCAGAAAAGCAATATCAGAAAGCTTGGTGAAGATTTACCAGAGCTATTGGCTGATGAAAAACCACCGAAAAAAATTGAATTTGATGATAAAACCTTTTTCCTTGAAGAGGAATCACCGGGATATTTTTGTAATTTGACCAAATCAAAAGATACCTGGGTAGAATTGATCTCGTGGACCTATTTAAGCGAAAATGAGCACGAAGTAATAGACCTTGAACAGTGGGGCGAACGAGAATTTGAAGCCTCAGTGGGCAAAATCATCAAACCATTTGAAATATCGAATATTCTGCCTTCAGAATAAAGAACTAAATTGCAATGTAAAATATAAAAGCCTAGTTTATGAAGATTTTAAAGTATATATTTTTTACAGGCATGATTTTTCTGCTTGCCGGGTGTGTAAGTCCGACCAGTTACCAAAAATCACCTGTCGATAAGCTGGTTAAACAGCTGAGCAATGAGCGGGATTTTTCTATCATCTTGTATGATATGAATTATGATGAACGCTCGAATGACTACAAGCATCAGTACCAGGTGCTTATTCCCAAAAAAGATACCGTACTGGCTGAAATTACACCCTGGTATACCGTAAGCGACGTGTTTTTTCAAAAGCATGTAGACAACATGGGCATGGAAATCACCGCTAAAGTCGATGGTAAGCTCACTAAAAAAGCGGCACCTCCCGGGTATAACCATTATGTTGGAAACGAACGCTACGGCCGCTGGGAGAATCGCAACGGAAATTCGTTCTGGGAATTTTACGGTAAATATGCCTTTATGAGTTCCATGTTCCACATGATGTCGAATCCCGTGCAGCGCTCTTACTATAACAATTATCGGAGCAATTACTATGGGTCGAGAAGTTATTATGGCCCCACAAGAAACGGCCGGAATTATTACGGTACACAGAGCCGGTATAACCAAAACCGCCAGTCTACTGCCTGGAACCGGAAAGGTAACACATTCAAATCCAGGGTGCGCAGTCGTGTAAAGCAAAGTGCTATAAAGTCGCGCAGAACACGCAGCAGTTCCCGATACAGTTCCTCCAGTTACCGGTCTCGAGGCGGAGGCTTTGGAAAATAGTGTGAATCGCTTTTAAAGGCATTAATATTTAAAAAGATTAGCCATGGAAGAATTATTGCAAAACGAATATATCATTTACCTGATTAACACAATTGCATACCTGATTAATGCATTTGTATTGTTTCTAATCGGCAAAGCCAGCTATCAGTTGTTTCACCCTAAAATTAATGTGAAAAATGAGTTGGTAGAAAAAGACAACCTGGCATTTGCTATTGCGCATGCCGGATATTTTACCGGTATTCTATTGGCCGTAGGAAGTGCCATTATTGGGCCATCGCATGGATTGTGGCAAGATTTGTTCGATATATCCACATATGGTTTAATGGGCATTGTACTGTTAAACTTCAGTACCATCATCACTGATAAGGTGTTGCTCAGACATTTCAGTGTGCACAAGGAAATTGTAGAAGACAGAAATGCCGGTACAGGCGTGGTTGAGGCAGCCAATGCCATTGCGAGTGGTCTTGTTATAATGGGAGCTGTTACCGGGGAAAATCATACCGGAATGCCAGGCTATGTAACCGCCTTAATATTTTGGGCCATTGGTCAGGCTGCAGTTATTCTCATTGCCTGGGTTTATAACCTTATGACAAGTTACAGCATCCACAAAGAAATTGAAAAAGACAATGTGGCTGTAGGCGTAGGTTTTGCCGGTGCCATAGTGGCCATAGCCAACCTGGTGCGTTATGCCCTGGCAGGTGATTTTATAAGCTGGTCAGTAACCTTTGCAGATGTGGGTTTCGAAATTATATTAGGATTAATTCTCCTGCCAGTTGTAAGGTTTGGAACGGATAAAATATTATTGCCCGGCCAAAAGCTCACCGATGAGTTGGTGAATCAGGACAAAGCCAACATTGGAGCCGGAATAATAGAGGCGTTTGCCTATATTGGTGGTTCAGTATTAATTACCTGGTGTTTGTAAAAAAACTTAATTTTGTGTTGCCTTACCGGCTCATAGTTCTATGGACCGGTAGGGTGCACCACGGTTTATACACTAAAATAAAACAGCACCCGTAACCAGTATTTAAATTACAGGTTTAACTTAAAATACGCTTTCTATGCCTTTCCGTTCACGGATTTTGAAAATGGCCATCTTTGCTACCGGACTTTCGGGCATTGTGGCTGAATACATTCTCTCCACACTGGCAACCTATTTTCTTGGCGACTCTGTAATGCAATGGACCCTTATCGTGAGTATCATGATGTTCTCCATGGGCTTGGGTAGCCGCATTAGCAAATACTTTCAGGGAAATTTACTGCAAATCTTTATCTTTATTGAATTCGGACTTTCCCTCGTTGTAGCTTATTCATCCATTATAGCCTACACGGCAGCAGCATTTACCATTTATACAGGCGCCATCATTTATACCTTAAGTATTCTTATTGGCCTCATGATTGGTATGGAGATACCGCTGGTGATCAGACTCAATAACTCATTTGAGATTTTGAGGGTGAACATTTCATCCGTCATGGAACAGGATTACTATGGCAGCTTGGCCGGAGGTTTGTTTTTTGCCTTCATCGGTTTGCCATATCTCGGTATCACCTTTACGCCTTTTGTGTTGGGGATGATTAACTTCGTGGTTGCCTTATCCCTGTTTTTTATTCTCCGGCCCAAAATCCAAAAACACATCAGAATATCAGTGCAGTTGGCCTCCATTTTAGTGGGCGGAACCATTATATTGGGATTTTTCGTGGCAGAGCCCATCATTCTTTTTGGTGAGCAAAAAAAATACAAGGATAAGGTGATTTTTGAAGAGCAGAGCCGTTACCAGAAAATTGTGATGACCCAGTGGAAAGACAATTACTGGCTGTTTATAAACGGCAACCAGCAGTTGAGTACGCTGGATGAGGCCATGTACCATGAGCCTATGGTGCACCCGGTGATGAAAACGGTTCAATATCCACAGCAGGTGCTGATTTTGGGTGGCGGAGACGGATGTGCCGCCCGGGAAGTGCTCAAATATGATATGACCGAGCAAATTACCCTGGTCGACCTGGATCCTGTAATGACCGAGCTGGGCAAAACCCATCCGGTGATGGTCGAAATGAACAACAATGCCCTGAATAATGCCCGCGTGAGCATTGCTAATAAAGATGCTTATAAGTTTCTAAGCGAGACCAACCGCTTTTACGATGTCATTATTATTGACCTGCCCGATCCGAAAACCATTGAGTTAGGACGGATGTATTCTAAAGAGTTCTACAAATTATGCTATAAGCACTTACGTCCGGGAGGTGCCATGGTAACGCAAGCCGGTAGTCCGTATTTCGCCACCAAGGCATTCCGCTGTATTGATAAAACCGTGAAGGCTGCTGGTTTTGAGACTATTCCATTGCACAACCAAATTCTTACGCTTGGCGAATGGGGCTGGATACTGGGAGTGAAAGAGGGCACTGAAGAGCGTGTAAAAGCACATTTGCATAAGCTTCAATTTGATGATATTGAAACACATTGGATAAATAATGAAGCCATAAAATTGATCACATCGTTTGGGAAAGATTATTATGGTCAGGAAGTAGGAAAAGTTGAAGTCAACAAAATTCATAATCCGGTATTGTATAAATATTACCTTGATGGGAATTGGGATCTTTATTAATTAATTTGGTTATGAAAAAACAGGTACTACTAAGAGCACTGAAAATCAGCCTGATTATATTGGGTGTTATTTGGGTGGTGTACATCGCCGATTTGCTGGTCCCCTACAATTTTAACCATTCCGGTATTGTACCTCGCTCGGTGAACGGATTGAAAGGTATATTTCTGAGTCCGTTTATTCATGCAAATTTGGTACACATCCTCAGTAATACGTTGCCACTGCTTGTACTCACATTCTTATTGTTTGCCTTTTATCCCAAACAGGCCTGGTTTGTGATATTGCTCTCAGTTGTGCTGGGCGGAATTGCTGTTTGGCTTGTCGCACGGCCTGCACCACACGTCGGTGCCAGTGGTTTAATTTATGCATTGGCGGCATTTCTTGTAACTGCAGGTTTTTTAGCACGTTCCTTCACATCATTGATTATCTCTGTGTTAGTTGTAGCGCTTTATGGAGGTTTGGTTTGGGGTGTTTTTCCTTCTCGTCCGTGGATTTCGTGGGAAGGACACTTGTTTGGTGCTGCAGCTGGCGTTTTGCTGGCCATCTTACTTAAAAAAAACATTCAGAAAGAAGATCAGACAAAATAACACAAGGCACTATCTATCTGTATTTTATAAGCGGTATGTTTCAAATTAGCAGCTCTAGCTGGGTTATTTGGTTTTGAAAGCATTAGAAAAATAAGCAATAATGAGAAATAGTATATTAGTAATTCTTCTTTTACTTAGTTTTTCATGCTCAAATAAAGATCAAGAGCAATTTTGGTTTCTTGAAAAAGATCAAGACTTTTCACGTGTTAAAAATATTTTTGAGAAACATGTTGACTTTTTTCCTGAAAAGGATAAAGTTAATTGGATAATTAGTACATGGAGTTTGGATCCAAATGAAGAATATAATTTGACGGTAGCATTTGGTTTAGATAATGAAAGCTTCAAAAAAGAAAAAGAAAGGCTTGAGCAACTAAGTATAGCAACTTATTATGCCGATAATGACTCCCTGCTTGTATTAAATAGATTTTCAACACATGAAAATTACGGCTACCCGGATAAAAGTGAGATTAAAACTGAATTAATCGAACAAGACTGGTTTAATGATTATTTGCCAGTGCCTAATTTTTGGAACTTTTCGCGGTATCAGACTAATAATACAGTTAGTAGGCTCCCAAACGATTTTAAAATTTATGTTTTTGAAGCCAAACCAGGAATACACATTGATAAACAAAGATTAGTAAAAGGGGGCTATATGCCAGAAAAATGGAACCATGGATTCTCTAAAGGTGTTGCTATAAGTAAAGAAAGGAAAGAAATAATTTATTGGATTATTTATTGGTAATTTTTGAATATAAAAACGCTATTGATAGACGAATTACAAATGGTGCAGATAATTCTGCAATCAGGGCATAAACCGAACCTCACCAATGATAAATTGGCACATAGAGCTTACCTTTTACGCTGGCTGACTTTCACCGTATAAATATCTACCCCGCGTCGTTTTCCTTTGAGTTTGATGTTATCGAGTTTTCTGAAATTGAAAATTTTGTTCTCCGGCAGCATATTGTATAGTTCACCTGATATGAGTAGTGTGGCACGGTAGTCGTTGCAAACAGACTCAATGCGTGCTGCTGTATTGATAGTATCGCCATTATAGGAGATGTCGCGCCGAATTTGGCCAACCTGCAATACCATTACCTTGCCTGCATGCATTCCGGCTTTAAATTCGGGTACGAATCCGTATTTCCGGTTGTAATAACGGCTTCGTCTCTGCACCAGCCGGTTAAAGGCCACAAAGGCTTTCAGGCAATTTAGGCGTGTGGTACCGTCTTTTATACTCCATGAAATAATTGCCCCATCGCCGAGGTACTGGTAAATTTCGCCCCGGTAATTGTCCACCACGGCCATATCGTTAAACACATCCTGTACGAGGTGACTGAATTTTTTATGTCCAAGTTTTTCTGCTATGGTAGTTGATTTTTTCATATCTACAAACATGAAAATTCTCTCCTGTTCAACAGGCCTGTTAAGTAAGCCAAAGACCCAGTTGCGTATATTTCTGCGACCAACGCGCCTGATCATTTCGTGAAAAAGGGTAATTAAAAATCCTGACACATAAAAATAGACCAGGAACCGCACGAAATGTATGTTCATGTCAGGTATTTGGTTTAAAATTTCTGTGTAATTGGTTTCTGTAAATGTGGTAAGGGGCAAACGCGCTGCTATGAGTATTAAAATAAACGCCGAGGCCAGGTAAAGAATGGATTTGAAAAAAGTAATAAGTCGCCTCGGGAAGAACCGTCTGAAGCGATAGGGGAACAGGCCATCGATGATGGAAAAGAGCAGTGCGATGAAAACACTCAGCACAGTCATTACCAAATATGTATTGTCAACTTCTAAAAAATTAAGGTAAACCTTAAAGATTTGGTTTTCGCCGGTGAGAAAAGCATAGAAAAGAAAACTCGCAAACCAAAAGAAGAAATGAAAAAAAATATTCCGTAAAATCCGGTTAAAACGTATGACGATTTTCTCCTTTGAAAACATAAGTTGCATTTATAATTCAAAGCAAAGATAAGCATTTGCTGGAGAGGCGAGGTTTTTTTAAAAAACTTAGGCTTATCATTATTGCAAACCGGCGCTAGCTCGGGAAAATACTGCCTCAACAATTCGCTGATGTTTTAATGGCATATGCTCATATGTCATTTAAGCTTACATTATTTTCCGGATTGTGTAATAAATGATTTAGAAGAAAAAAACAATTGTAATTTGTTAATAATTGGTGTTTTCGCTAATTGTTTTATTTTTATAAGATAAACCAATTATATGAACCGAGGCATGACTAAAAATAAAACACATTTATGCTGAGCATGTCGAAGTACGCCAGCATGATTATAAGAAAGCTGATAGACCATGTGACGTGCAATTGAAATATTATTCCCCCGCTTGCAGCGGGGCAGGCTATCCCCCCTATATTTGGCGGGATCGGTTATGGCCACTGAAATCAAAATTATAAACAGATGAAACCTCCATGATAAAGCTTTTGACACACTGCGCCTTCGCGAAGCTTCAGCGGAGCGAGGCACGAGCATGATTATTTGGAATAATACCGGTAAAAAGCTTGTTGTCAGATAAAAGGAGGTTCCATATGACCATTGAAAATTAAAAATAAACATATGAAAACTATTCTCCAAATAGTTCTTCTCTTTCTATTCTCCTTTCAGTTTTGTAGCCTTCATGGACAAAATCGAAAAGCAGATTCGCTTGCTTTGCTGCTGTCTCAACATTCAAAGAAAGATACCACCAGGGTTAATTTGTTGAATAATCTTGGTTATAGTTTATATTTAACCAATACAGACACTGTTAAAGTCCTGGCCGAGGAGGCATTATCGTTGTCGGAGCACCTTGATTATGATAGGGGTAAAGCCCGAAGCTTACGCTTAATTGGCTTGCATTACGATATGAAAGCAAATTATCCAATGGCCCTGGATTTTTATCAAAAATCCCTTACCATAAGTGAAAAAATAGATGATAAAAAAAGTATTTCAGATTGCTTAAACAGCATAGGTGTTATATACAGTGATCAGGAAAACTATAAGCAAGCTGAAGAATATTATGTAAAGGCACTTGAAATATTTCAGGAACTTGATGATAAACGAGGCGAATCTTTCACTTTAAATAACCTTGGAGTTATTTATTATGAGCAAAAGAATCTGGAAAAAGCATTAGAATATTTCGAAAAATCTTTAGTTATTGATAAAGAATTAGGTATAAAAGGTGGTGTAGCAATAGGACTAAATAATATTGGTGAGGTATATAGAGACACAGGCGAGTACGATTCAGCCTTAACTTATTTAAACAATGCGCTTGAACTTACAATTGAAATTAAGGATATTTACGGGCAAAGTTATTTATATAAAGATTTAGCATCAGTTTATTATCTCCTGAAAAACTATAAAAAGGCACTTGAATATGCTGAGTTAAGTCTTGAATATGCACTTTACAATGATTATTACGATATTCAAAAAGATGTATATCTGCAATTATCAGAAATACATGCTGCTCTTAATAATTACCAAAAAGCCTATAAAAATCATGTGGTACATAAAAGGATAAATGATAGTCTCTATAATAAAAAAAATCTTGAAAAAACAATTGGCCTTGAGTATCATTACAAATATGAAAAAGAAAGAGAAGAGGCCAGGTTATTGCAGGAAGAAGAGTTGAAGCGACAGAAATTAATAAGAAACGCTCTTATTGTCGGTATTATTCTGTTACTTATTTTTATTATTATAATTGTTCGTGGGTGGGTTCAAAAGTCAAGAATCAATAAGTTGCTTTCTCAAAAAACGGAGAATATTCAGAATAAAAGTTTACAGCTTCAAGAGCAAAATGAAGAAATTCAGCAACTGTATGAGGAGTTAAGTGCTGCCAACGAGGTTTTATTTACCCAAAAGGAAGAATTGGAAAAGCATAGAAATAATTTGGAAAGTCTTGTGAAAGAGCGTACAATGGAGCTGGAAAGGGCAAAAGACAAGGCTGAAGAATCAGATCGATTAAAGTCTGCATTTTTAGCAAATATGTCTCATGAAATTCGCACACCACTTAATGCCATAATTGGTTTTTCTGACTTGCTGGCAGATCCGGATATTGATCAGGAAACTAAGAATGAACTGCATTCGAACATGAACCATAGCAATGAAACCTTGCTAAAGCTTATCGATGATATTTTTGATATTGCAAAAATTGAATCCGGACAACTGTCAATTAAGAAAGAGCGTGTTGCTGTAAGTGATTTGTTTGGGAAGCTAATACCTGTTTATGAGGACAAGAAAGTAAAAATTGGTAAATCAGATATTTCAATTACTATTAGCCAATCAGACAAAGAACTTGTGTTATATACAGACCCATTTAGATTGCAACAAATACTTATAAATCTCATTGACAATGCATTGAAGTTTACGGAGTCGGGATTTGTGGAAGTTTCTTGTGATAAGGATAAATTTGACGGGCGCAAGGCTATATTTTTCGTTAAGGATTCTGGTATTGGGATGAATCAAAAACAAGTAGACTACATTTTTGATCGCTTTATAAAGCTCGAAGAGGATACTACAAAAATATATCGTGGAGCCGGACTGGGCCTGGCTATCAGCAAAAACATTGTTGAACTGCTAGGTGGAGAGCTTTGGGTTGACAGTGGCGTGGGTAAGGGAAGTACTTTTTATTTTTCGATTCCTGTATAGTAAAATAGAGCTATAAAAAAGCAGCCTCCAAAACGGGGCTGCTTTTTGCAATATTTATTTTTATAAGCTTATTCGAACTCTTTGAATGCAGCTTTGATTTTATCCATTGCTTCGCGCAATTGCTCTTCGTTAATCACCAATGGTGGAGCAAAACGGATGATGTTTCCGTGGGTTGGTTTGGCCAGCACACCATGCTCTTTCATGGCCATGCAAACGTCCCAGGCGGTTTTACCGTTTTTATTGTTAATAATTACAGCATTAAGCAACCCTTTGCCACGTACTTTGGCAATCATCTCAGATTTTATGCTTTCGAATTCATCGCGGAAAACTTTACCCAGGCGCTCAGCGTTTTCTTCGAGCTTTTCTTCTTTAATCACTTCCAATGCAGCCATAGCTACTTTGGCGCCAAGAGGGTTACCACCAAAGGTAGAACCGTGCTCACCGGGCTTAATTACAAGCATGATGTCGTCGTCTGCCAATACAGCTGATACCGGGTATACACCACCAGAAATGGCTTTACCAAGAATCAATACATCGGGGCGTACATTTTCATGATCGCAAGCCAGCATTTTTCCTGTGCGAGCAATACCTGTTTGTACTTCATCAGCGATGAAAAGTACATTGTTGGCTTTACACAGGTCGTAAGTTTTTTTCAGGAAACCTTCATCTGGTACATTCACACCGGCTTCTCCCTGAATAGGCTCAATTAAGAAGCCTGCTACGTTAGGATCTTCCAGTTCCTTTGCCAGCGCTTCACTATCGTTGTAAGGTATGGTTACAAATCCTGGTGTATAAGGTCCGAATCCATTGCGGGCATCCGGGTCGGTCGACATAGAAATAATAGATATGGTACGTCCATGGAAATTATCGGCACAAACAACAATTTTGGCTTCATTCTCCGGAATACCTTTTTTCTCGTATGCCCATTTGCGGCATAATTTAATCGCCGTTTCATCAGCTTCAGCGCCTGAATTCATCGGCAATACTTTGTCGTAGCCGAAATACTTTGTAACAAACTCTTCAAATTCACCCAATACATTATTATAAAATGCTCTTGAAGTCAATGTAAGCGTTTCAGCCTGCTCCTTCAGTGCGTTGATGATTTTTGGGTGGCAATGTCCCTGGTTTACAGCAGAATATGATGACAAGAAGTCAAAATATTGTTTGCCGTCAGTGTCCCAAACGTGAACACCTTCACCTTTTTCAAGCATCACGGGAAGCGGGTGGTAATTATGTGCACCATATTTGCTTTCCCGGTCTATGTAGTCCTGAGCCGTCATTTTTGCCATTTTGATAACAATTTAGGATATTATAACTAATAATTGAAGGGCAAAAGTAGAAATGTTTTACCTTAAAGCAAGCAACTTTAATTAATTTCAATTATGTTTTATAACTTTTTTCTTTAAAGAAGATTAGAAGCATTTCTGCCAGTATCATCATCAGGGCAAAAATGAGAAAATATCGCCATAATTTTTGAACCGGATTTAGAATTTCTCCTCCGGTAGCATCAATGTCGAAAATAGTTACGGGGCTGGCTGTGAAAATTTGTTTTTCTAAGGTTTCATTGTCAAAATAATCCATCGCCGATTCCTTTTGTTGATGGTTTGTTGCCAGGATATTTACGATTGAATCTTTTAAAATAATATCGTAAAACCCGGGTTGTTGAATCTGGTTTTGGCGAATGGCCAGTATGGTGGCATTCTGATTTTTATACATGTAGGGGATAAACTCTCCGGACGCATGCCTGATTTTTATGGGGCTTTCATCTTTTTTATCAATGTTGCTCAGACGAATGGTAGAGGCCTTGTTACAGGTAATGCCCGGGATGATATTTTTATTGCGAATAGCAGCGCCATTGTATAAAAGTGGCACAAAAAGCGGGTGTGTAGCAAATTTTTGTTGTAGGGCATCGAAAGTAAACATATATACATTCCCGTTACCTTTTTTTATTTGATAAAGAACAGCCTGATCTAAATCGTTGTACATGATGGGTGTATATATGCTTTCGGAATCAGGTGTGTAATAGTTGCCAATAAACGGCAAATTTATTTGCTCATCGAAATCGCTAATAGCATTGGCAAATAAAGGATGCGATAGATTAATTTCTTTGATGGCTGTGGAGTCCCGGATAATTTTTTTCATTAGCGGCAAGTCGAAGGCTTCCATTAACTTGTTTATTTCGAGGGTTGTTTCTGTTACTTCGGGAATAATCAAAAGATTGCTGCCTGCCGAAACAGCTTGCGCAATAGCGTTGGCTATTCCTGGGCTCATCTCCACGGGCTGATGTATAATTATGGTTTGAGCCTGGTTGATTTGTGACAAAGGCATGTTGTCGGCTGGTAAAAACCGATGCTCAAAAAAGCCGGGTTCGTTATAGAGTGCTTTTAAATAGGGCGATGGTTTTTTGCCCGTTTCAATTATTTTAATTTCTGATGTAACAGATATGCCCGTATAAAATGTGTTATCGAAAGTAATGGGATTATTGTCAATAGATGCACTGATTTTTAGCAAACCAATATCCTCAATTTCCATCGAAGTTTTATATACTTTATGGGACTGTGGCTCTATGTTTACTGTACCAGCAGATAGTAACTGACCGTTTACTTTTACTTTAACCGGCAACTCATTTACTTCATCCTGAGCATGATTGCGAATCATTAAATGTAGTTTTGTGGATTGACCCGGTATTTGCAATGGGGAATCAAACCACATGGTATCGATACTAATATTTCTACTTTTGTTTGGATATTTTATAAGGTTTACTAAAAGGGTGCTGTCCTGAAAAAGGGTATCCGGCTGAATGATGTTTTTCTGGAAGTCTGATAAAATGATCAGGCTGTGTGCATTTTCCTGTTTGTTATAAATGTCTTTGACAATTGCATTAATTTGTCGCATCCCATGCTGTGGCTCTGCTGAACTTACTATATCTTTTGCTCGTTGTGGGGGCAGGTTCCAGTACGATTTATCTGTAGCTGTCAGATGAATATTGATTCGCTGATTTTCTTCTAAAGCATCAATTACTTCGTAAGACTTATCTTTTGCCTGGTCGAACAGGTTACCGTTTTCATTGCTGCCCTGCATGCTTTGTGTGTTGTCGAGTATTAAATGAAGCGATTGTGCAGATTGGTTAGCTTCAGAGGTAATGATAGGACCGGCAAAGGCAATTACCAGACTGGCAATGAGTAAGGTACGTAGGAGTAAGATTATCCATTCATGTATTCGGCGTGATTTGCGCGTTTGATTTTGTATGTTTTTCAGGAACCAAAGGGAACTGAAATACATTTTACGGTATTTGCGCAGGTTAATTAAGTGAATAATAAGAGGCAGTGCTGCCAGGACAAGGCCGTATAATATTGCTGGATATTGAAAACTCATTGTTTACGTGTTTTGCACAAATGTAATGGTTTTTGTTTTTTCGAAACACCAAAATAGCATAAACACCGAAAAAGGATTTTAGCTAAAATTACATAAGCGGGCTAAATACTCTGGCAATACTACTTTTAAAAATGGTGATTTTACTCCTTTTTTTCCAGCTTTCTTTATTTATCATTTTACAATCTTCAAGGTCTTTCTGGAAAATTTCTCTGAGAGTTTCTGCCGTATTTTCATCATATATGAGTGCATTGACTTCGAAATTTACAGATAAACTTCTGTAATCGAGGTTGGCTGTGCCTACTGATGATAAAATGCTGTCTACTATCATCATTTTACTGTGAATAAAGCCGGCCTGGTAAAAATAGACTTTTATTCCTGCATTAAGCAGTTCTGATACGTACGAGAGGCTGGCATAAGATACTATGCGGGAGTCGCTTTTAGGTGGAATTATAAGCCTGACATCGACACCGGATAGAGAGGCTGTTTTCAATGCCGTTAATAGCGACGGGTTGGGTAGGAGGTAAGGAGTGGCAATGTAGATATAATTTCGTGCAGTGGCAATGGCCGAAAAATAGGTTTGCATGATGCCTGCCCAACTGCTGTCGGGTCCGCTCGCTGCTATTTGTACAATGCTTTGTTGGTTTTCTTTAATCTCGGGAAAATAGGTCTCTTCTGTGGGTAAGCTTTTTGTCAGAAAGTACCAATCTGTAAGGAAAACCGTTTGCAGTGAATGTACTGCATTACCTTGAATTTTGAGGTGCATATCGTGCCAGGCTCCTAATTTTTTGGTGCCATGAATGTATTTATCGTCTACGTTTATACCTCCCACAAAACCGGTATGTCCATCGATTACAACTATTTTCCTGTGATTTCTGTAGTTTATTTTACTGGTGAAATATGGAAATGTAACCGGCATAAATTTTTGTACCAGAATGCCTGCGGCTTTCAATGCTTTTAATTTTTTATTGGGGAAATGCCAGCTGCCCACATGGTCCATAATTATGCGTACTTCAACTCCGTTTTTAGCCTTTTCGGTTAATATATTGCATATTTCTTTGCCGATATTATCGTATTCGAAGATATAGTATTCAACGTGTATGTGATGTTGGGCCTGCTTAAGGTCGCTTATGAGCTCCGGGAATTTTTCTTTTCCATCATTGAGTACTTTTATGGTGTTGTTTTGCGATATAATGGATTTGCTGTTGTTGAGGAGCAGCTTCATGATGTGCATCTTTTTATAAGCCGGTCTGAATTCGGTAATTTCCGGTCTGTCGAGGTACTGAAGCTGCTCAAACCTCAGTTTTTCTATTTGCCTGAAGTCCTCAATGCCCTTGCGGGAAAATATTTTTTGTTTGCGGAAATTCTGGCCAAAGAAAATGTAAAACATTAAACCAGCAATTGGCAAAAATACCAGTACCATAACCCATGCGAGTGTTTTTATGGGGCTTTTATCGTCTTTGATGACCAGCACAATGACCAGCACAATGATGGCAATGTAAAGCCAATACACCACTAAATATATTTCCGGCCAAACTTCTCGTATATATTCCCAAAACCCCAGCATGGTTGTTTTTTGATAAAAGTAAATAAAAAAACCGGATCTTTAAAAACCCGGTTTATGAAATGTTGGAATTATCGTTGGTGTGTTACAAAAACTTCTTATCTCTAAGCGCTATAAATCCGTTTACATGTAGGTCTTTTTTATTAAAATTGAGTTTTTTCTGGTTTTCAGTGCTGATAAACTGAAAGTCCAGTTGATTGACAATACCAAACCCGGCGGCAATATCCCATTCCATACAGGGCGAAAATCGCGGGTAAATATGTGCTTTGCCTTCTGCCAAAAGACCAATTTTTATCGCACTGCCCGCTGATGTGGTATCAACATCGTAGTCTTTTTTTAGTTTTTCGATGTAGTTTACGGTCGTTTCATCTAAGTGAGAGCGCGATACCGCTACCTTTAGACTTTCTCCTTTTACAAAGTCGTGAGGCTCCAGGCGGGTTACATTTTTAAAAATATCGTTCAGGTTTTCGGTGTCTGCAGACAATTCGCTTTTAAACGAGCCATAGCCACTTTCGCCAAAATACACAATGTTGGAAGCGGGTGCGGCAATAACACCACCAACCGGCACATTGTTTTCTATAAGGGCAATGTTAATGGTAAATTCACCATTCTTTTTTATAAATTCTTTGGTCCCGTCCAATGGATCTACCATCCAGAATTGTTCCCATTGCAACCTTTCTTCATGGGGTGGGATTGGGTGCTCTTCGCTTAAAATTGGAAGTCCGGTATCTTCCAGTATTTTTCGTATCAACTCATCCGCCTCTTTGTCGGCAATGGTTACGGGGCTTTGGTCTGCTTTTGTTTCTACCTTAACCTCTCCCTCATAATACTTCATAATTAAGCGTGAGGCCTGTAATGCCGCATCCAATGCATGTCTTATTCTTTCCATAATTATACTGATTTCGTTGGTTATATGTTTTATCTCATAGCGCTCGCAAGTTATAATTTATTCAAATCCGCTTCTCTGTTTTTTGTTTAAAATTTTCTCTTCAATGACAAACAGCACTTATCAAGTGTCGGGGCCTTTTATTAAATCCATCCTTGCAAATAGTAATAGGTAATGGCCATGTATTCTCTGAGTAGTACAATTTCATATTTTAAATGATTCCAGATTTGGTATCTCAACTGTTGACTTCTGCCTACATCCGGTAAATATTCTTTGCCTTTTATTTTTTCAGCGTCAAATAGTAACGAAGCATTGATGTTTTGTTCAAAACTTGCCAAACTCCCAATATTAGTGTAACCGAGGTTTCTGAATACTTTTACTGCTCTGTATATGTGGGACGGTGACGATACAATTATTATACGAGCATTGCTGTCAGGTACAATTTTTTCTTTTATTTCCAGGGCTTGCCAACGTGTATTGGTGCCTTTAGATTCGAATATCAATCGGGTGGAATCAACACCTCTGATTTGAAACTCTTTTCTTATTTCAGACAGCATACCATCACTATCGTGCTTGTTGCCCGGAAACGCTGCAATTACCTTTGCTTTAGGATATTGCCGGGCCATTTTGCTGGCATAATAAATGCGCATAAGACTCGATTTCCCCGGGAAACCTGAGCCGCCCATAAAAATAATATATTCCGGCTCAAAATTATAATCAGCATCCTGTTTCGCCAGGTGATGAATGCCCCAGAAAGGCAGGGTAGTGAAGCTCAATACCAACATCAGTAAGGTGAAACCAAACCAGGCAACCACAAATACAAAGGCAACTTTCTTGAGAATATTCAAGAATTTGTGCAAAAGAGCCGTTTTTTGATTACTTATTTTCAAACCCTGATTGAACTGGTGCTTAGTTATATATTCTTCGTTTATTTAATGCTTTCCGGTACATTCTTGCGTTTTGGTTGTGTTGTCTGAGTGTTTTGGCAAAAACATGCCTGCCGGAAAAATCGTCTTTCGCGCAAAAATAAAGATAATTGTGCGACTTATTGTTTAATACACTGTTAATAGCCTGAATAGATGGTATGCAAATGGGTCCGGGAGGTAATCCGCGGTATTTATACGTATTGTATGGTGAGTCAATTTCAAGATGTTTGTTTAAAACTCGCTTTATCGTGAAATCTTTCAGCGCGAAGATAACTGTTGGGTCTGCCTGCAAAGGCATTCGCCGGTTAAGCCTGTTTAAATATACGCCAGCAATGGTTGAATACTCATCGATTATTGATGTTTCTTTTTCAACTATTGAGGCTACAATAGAAACTTCTACGGGAGTTAACCCAATCGATTTTGCTTTTGCTTTTTTGTCGTCTGTCCAGAATCGTTTGTATTCTTTGTAAAAACGTTCAAACAATTGGTCTGTTGTAATATCCCAATACACTTCATAGGTGTTGGGCAAGAACATACATCCAAAGTTTTCAATATTAAAGCCAAATTTTTGTGCATATTGCGCAGTCAGCATTTGTTCAGCAATAGGTGCGCTGTCAGGTTCTACCTGTTGAGCTAGTATTCCGGCCAGTTGGGGGCGGGTTCTGACATTATTGAATGTAATTTTAATGGGTGTTTGTTTCCCCGATCGCAATAGCTCAACCAGGTCCCTGTTGCTCATTTCGTTTTGAATAATATACCTTCCGGGATACACATGGTTGGGGAAATTCATCTTTTTTGCTACCCAATCAAATGTTTTTTCATTGCTGATAATTTTCAGGCTATCAAGTTTATTTACAACATCTGTGTATGCATCGCTGGAATTAATATAAAACGAAACTTGTTCTGATGACAAATTTACATTGGCTTTGTACAGGTATTTCCATGCCAAATAGCCCATAACAGAAAGGCTAATAAGAATAGCTACAAACAGAAATATAATAATTCGTTTCAACATAGTTTAAAATTAAAACAATGCAAATATATCTAATAATTTCATAGCAAACAGCACTATAATGACGATTAGAAACCACCGGATAAAGCCTGCACCTCTTTTTATGGCTAATTTTGAGGCGACTATACCACCAATCAGGTTTCCGATGGCTGCAATTAATCCTAAGTGGTAGTTGACTTCTCCATTCAACATAAAAACAACCAGGGCAAAAGGCGCATATAGAAAAACAGCCATAATCTTAATGGCGTTGGCCCTTACAAGGTCGTAGCCAGCGGCAAGTACCAAAACAGTCAAAAGAATTATGCCAACCCCGATATGGATAAATCCGCCATAAACACCGGTAAGGAAAAAAAGCAAATATTGCCACCAACCAAGACGCTTGTTATTAAGCTTTTGCTGCCCATGAATCCATTTCGATGGATCAAAAAAGATGATAACCACCATGAAAATAAGTACAACGGCAAGTACTTTTTCAAACACATCATGTGGGATTGATACAGCTATCTGGGCTCCTGCTACAGAGCCCACCACAATGGGCAGGCTTATAAAGAAACCTTTGCGTAGCTCCAGTATTTTTGCTTTTTTAAAAGTAAGCGTTGCTGCCAGCGTTTGCATAATTACACCAATACGCACAGTACCATTGGCCATGTTGGCTGGCAAACCCATCAGCATAAAAAGGCTATAGGTAATTACTGTTCCACTACCTGCAATGGTGTTAATTACACCAACCAGAAATCCGGCAACTATTAATATGGTAATAGTTTGCCACGACCAGGGATCCAATGAAGTGAAATATTCTGTAATCATGTAAAACTATAAATAAAAATGCGGTATTGCATTGTAAGCGGTTACAGTACAATCCGCATTTTTAGTATTATGTTACTTTTTTTCAGGAATTTTTTTCAATACATCAAGCAGTAAATCCCAGAATTTTTGTGTGGTTTCAATGTCTATTTTTTCGTCGGGCGAGTGCGCATCCCGAATGGTAGGACCAAACGAAATCATATCCAGATAAGGATATTTTTCAAGGAACAGGCCGCATTCTAATCCGGCATGTATCGCACGTACAATGGGCTCATTCTTGAAAAGCTTTTCGTATGAGGTTTTGGTTACCTTTAATATGGCCGAATCAGTATTGGGTTCCCAGCCCGGGTAACCGTCACTGTGTTTAATTTCGGCATCGGCCAAACGAAATACCGATGCTACGGTTTCTTTTACATCATGCTTGGCTGACTCTACAGAGCTGCGTTGCGATGTAACGATATCGATTTTATTTTTCGTGTTCATTTTTACACTGGCCAGGTTCGTAGATGTTTCGACCAAACCTTCTATATCACGACTCATTTCAAAAACACCATGCCGAACACCATGAAGCGCGTTAAGCAAATTATCTTGTGTTTCTTTGTCTAATAGAAATTTCGGACTGCCAGCCTGCTCAAGACTTAGTGTGAGGTTGGGTTCTGTTGTTTTAAGTTCATTTTTAATATCTGCCTCAAATTTTGCAAAGAACGCCTGCAGGTCTTTAGCGTATTTTTTGTCAACAGTGAATACGGCTGTAGCTTCACGGGGAATGGCATTACGGACCTTGCCACCGTCTATTTCTGCTACTCTGACTTTGAATTTCACCTGAGCATCCTGTAAAAACCTGACAAGGATTTTAATGCTGTTGCCCAATCCTTTATGGATTTCATCCCCGCTGTGGCCACCTTTCAGGCCTGTAATATTTATGGTAAATGGTTCATGGTCGTCTTTGAGCGATTTTTCTTTGTAAGTAAAAGCAGCCAGGGTGTCAATTCCTCCTGCACAACCTATAAACAGTTCTCCTTCGTCTTCGGAGTCGAGGTTAATGAGATATTTTCCCTTGAAAAAGTCCGGTTCAAGCGCGAAGGCTCCTGTTAGCCCGGTTTCCTCGTCTACAGTAAAAAGGCACTCAATTGGTCCATGCTCAATAGATTCGTCGGTTAAGATGGCTAGTTCTGCTGCTATGCCAATGCCGTCATCGGCTCCGAGTGTAGTTCCATTGGCTTTTACCCAATTGCCGTCTACTATTGGTTCTATCGGGTCTTTGTCAAAATCGTGTTTTTTATCTTTATTAGCCTCACAAACCATGTCCATATGGCTTTGCAAAACCACGGTTTCCATATTTTCGTAACCTTTGGAGGCTGCTTTGGTAATTAGTACATTACCTGCTTTATCTTGTCTGTGGTTAAGGTTGTGTTTTTTAGCAAAGTCAATGAGGTATTTAATAATTTTTTCTTCTTTTTTTGAGGGTCGGGGTACCTGACAAATTTCTTCAAAGTATGACCAAACGAGCTGCGGTGATAAGTCTTTTAAATCCTTCATTTTTTTTTAACGCAAATTTAATGAAACTTAATGACATAAATTTTTGTTAGTTCAAAAAATTATTGGAAATTTATACAGTATAAAATGCTTGTTTGACAGGATTTTATCATTTAATGTGTAAATTTTATTTTGTTAAATATCCAATATCAGAGATATGAGTTATTTGAAATTTGATAAATCCAGGTTAATTAATCTGGAATATGCTTTAAACCGGGAATTGTTGCGGACCAATCGTAAGGGTTCCTATGCTTGTTCGAGTATCATCGATTGCAATACACGGAAGTATCATGGCCTTTTGGTCACTGAAGTCCCTGAAGTGGACGATGGTAAGCATGTGTTGCTTAATAATTTGGATGCTACAATTGTGCATAAAGATATGGAGTTTAATCTCGGTATTCACAAGTATGCCGGCGGTGTTTACCAGCCAAAAGGGCATAAATATGTGCAGGATTTTGATGCCGAAGATGTTCCAATTGTAACCTACAATATTGGCGATGTGGTATTGACCAAAGAGAAAATTCTGGATAATGATCATGACCGCATCCTTATCAGGTATGAAGTAGTTGAAACCGCAGCACCCATTAAGTTAAGGTTACGGCCCTTTTTAACGTTCAGAAATATTCACAGCCTTACCAAAGCCAATATGTATGCCAATACCAAAGCCGAAATGGTCAGAAATGGTATTCGTATAAAACTATATGAAGGTTATCCGTTTTTATACATGCAAACCAATATGGAACCGGAATATATTCATGTACCGGATTGGTATTATAATGTAGAGTATGCCGAAGAACAAAAACGTGGCTATGAATATAAGGAAGATTTATTTACACCCGGCTTTTTTGAGGTTAAACTCCGTAAAAACGAAAGTATAGTGTTTGCTGCCGGGATCGATGAGATGAAGCCCACCGGTATAAAGCACCGATTTACAAGTTTGATAAAAACAAGAACACCCAGGGTAAGTTTCGAAAACTGTTTAATTAATAGTGCGCAGCAATTTATAGAACGGCATCACAAAACTACAAGTTTGGTAGCTGGTTTTCCCTGGTACGGAAGTAATGCACGCCAAACCATGATTGCGCTTCCCGGTGTAACTTTATCAATAGGTGATGTAGATAGTTGCAAGAAAATTCTCAATACCTATATCCGAAGGATGAATGGGCCTCTTTTTCCTTCATCTTTAGCCTATAATTCGGATTATTTCGATCAAATAGATACTCCACTCTGGTTTTTTCACGTGTTGCAGGAACTAGAAAAAGCCGATCCGAGAATCGATATTTATGAGAAGTATGGAGTGGTTATGAAAAAAATATTGAATGGTTATCGCGACGGCACGATACATAATATTAAAATGAACGATTATGCATTAGTTTATGGCGGAGATGATGATATACCACTAACCTGGATGGATGCCAAGGTTAAGGAGAAACCGGTGACGCCGAGAAAAGGTATGCCAGTTGAAGTACAGGCGCTATGGTACAATGCTTTACAATACACATATGAAAAAGCTAAAGCCAAAAAGGATAAAAGTTTTACAGAAGATTGGTTTTATTATTTGGATGTGGTGAAAAGTTCTTTTTTATCACGTTTCTGGGATGATGAAAAGGGTTATTTAGCCGACTTTTCATCAACCAAAGAAGTTTACTGGAATGTAACTCCAAACCAGATAATAGCTGCTGCCTTACCTCACAGTATGCTTTCAGACGAGCAAAGTGAGCAGGTTATTAAAACAGTAAAGCAGCAATTACTCACAACACGTGGATTGCGGACCTTATCACCGGCAAATCCAGAGTATCAGCCCCAGTATGAAGGTAATCAGTATGAGCGGGATCGGGCCTTTCACAAAGGTACAGCATGGCCATGGTTACTTGAATATTATGCTAAAGCCAATTATAAATTATACGGTGTAAAGGCGCTTGATGAAATTATAGAAATTTATCATGCTTTTGAAGATGATATGAATGATTATGGTATTGGCACCATTTCAGAAATCTATGATGGCGATCCTCCGCATTATCCGCGAGGAGCTATTTCCAATGCAGCCAGTGTTGCCGCTCTTTTGCAGATAAGAATGATGATTCAGGAGCTGCTTGTTCTAAAAGAAAATTAAACTTAATAAAACCTCAAAAAAGTTCATTTGCCGATGAGAGTATTAATGTTCGGATGGGAGTTCCCACCACATATTAGCGGTGGCCTTGGAACTGCCTGCTATGGCCTCACTAAGGGGCTAGCCAGTCATGGAGTAGATATTGATTTTGTTGTCCCCAAAGCATATGGCGATGAAGATCAGAGTATTGGTAAAGTTCACTCTGCCGGTGATATTGAGTTTGATATTCGTAAAAAAAGCATGAAAGAGTTCTGGGATAAAGTAAAATATATGGAAATAGGTTCCAATTTAATTCCGTATGTTTCTCCAGAAGAGTTTGAACGTATAGTTTCATCCGATATATTATCAAACCAGGAAATTGAGGAACGGGTCTTTTCTACGCGATTTAAATTTTCGGGTAAATATGGCAACGACCTCATGCAGGAAGTGAGCCGCTATGCATTGATAGGAGCAGTTTTGGCCCAAAACCTCGATTTTGACATTATTCATGCACACGACTGGCTTACCTATGCAGCCGGTATAGCGGCCAAGCAGGTAAGTGGGAAACCTTTAGTTGTTCATATGCATGCTACTGAATTCGACCGAAGCGGGCAGCACGTGAATCAGCAGGTATTTGACATTGAGCGTAAAGGTATGCTTGCTGCAGATAAGGTCATTACTGTAAGCAATCTTACACGCTCTATTGTACACGAAAAATATCATATTCCTTTGGAGAAAATTGTAACTGTATATAATGCTGTTGAACCTCCAAAAGTTGGTCCGGGTGATGGAGATAGAAATGTGCGCGAGAAAGTAGTTACTTTTTTGGGTAGAATTACCTTCCAAAAAGGACCGGACTATTTTATTGAAGCAGCCAAAAAAGTACTGGATAAGGACCAGAATATTAGATTTGTTATGGCCGGAAGCGGCGACATGCTCAATAGAATGGTGAGAAGAGTAGCAGAACTGGGTATTTCAGACCGTTTTCATTTCACCGGTTTTCTTTCCAGCGCGAATGTATATAGAATGTTTAGTGTAAGTGATGTTTACGTAATGCCATCAGTATCAGAGCCTTTTGGAATCTCCCCATTGGAAGCTATGCGATCTAATGTACCTGTGATTATTTCAAAACAATCAGGAGTGTCGGAGGTACTGGAACACGCCATTAAAGTAGATTTTTGGGATATTGATGCTATGGCTGATTCAATATATGGATTACTTAACTACAAAGGAGTTGCTGAGTTATTTAGGCGCTTTGGGAAAGAGGAGGTAAACAACTTAAAGTGGGATAAAGCCGCCGCCGAACTAATTAAGGTTTATCAAGATACATTACAAACCGTACAAGTGAGTTGAAAACGAATAAAATTATCTAAACCCACGAAACAGGGAATTTTTGTATCAACTGAGCGTACATACTTCTTTTTGGAGTGGGTTGAAAGAAAACTATATTAAACATGAAGAAAATTTGCTTTTATTTTCAGGTGCACCAGCCATTCCGGTTAAGAACCTACCGGTTTTTTGACATTGGACGAAATCACGATTATTATGATGTTTTTGCCAATCAGAGTATCATGAGAAAGGTTGCAGAGAAATGTTACTTACCTATGAATCAGCTTTTACTGGAACTTATTAATAGGCATGAAGGGCGGTTTAAAATAGCATTTTCCATAAGTGGTGTAGCCATCGACCAAATGGAAATGTATGCCCCTGATGTGTTGGAAAGTTTTAAAAAATTGGCAAAAACCGGTCATGTTGAGTTTTTAGCCGAAACATATGCACACTCTCTTGCGTCGCTCACAGATAAAGATGAATTTAATATTCAGGTGCAAAATCAGGTTAAAAAGGTTGAAGAACATTTTAACCAAACCCCATCTGTTTTTCGTAATACAGAGCTTATTTATTCCGACCATATTGGTGAAATTGTAGCCGATATGGGATATAAGGGAATGCTGACGGAAGGTGCAAAACATATAATGGCCTGGAAAAGTCCGAACTATCTGTATTCCAATACGGTAAATCCAAGATTAAAACTGTTGCTTAAAAATTTCCAGATGAGCGATGATATAGCTTTCCGTTTTTCCAATCGTAATTGGGAGCAATGGCCGTTGACCACAGAAAAATATGTAGAATGGCTTCGCAATATGGACAGTAAAGAAGAAATTGTGAATTTGTTCATGGATTACGAAACGTTTGGCGAACATCAGTGGGCCGAAACTGGAATTTTTAATTTTATGCGGGCATTGCCCGACGCTGTTTTTAAACAAACCAATATGGAGTTTGTAACACCCTCGGAGGCTATTGAGCAACTTCAACCAGTAGGACCTTTGCACATTCCGGAGCCTATCTCCTGGGCCGACGAGGAGCGGGACCTAACTGCCTGGCTCGGAAATGAACTGCAGGATGATGCTTTTGACCAATTATATGCACTTTGGAAAATTGTAAGAGCTTCAGATGATGAAGACATCATTCGCGATTGGAGGTATTTGCAAACAAGCGACCATTTTTACTACATGTGTACCAAATGGTTTTCTGATGGTGATGTACATAAATATTTTAATCCCTATAGTACGCCATATGAAGCCTATATCAACTTCATGAATATTCTGAGCGATTTCAAAATCCGACTCGGTGATGGAACCGATGAGAAGTCTGAAGTAGAACGTTTACGAAAAATTACAGAACAACAAGAAGCGCAAATTAGAGAACTGAACAAAGCAATTGGTGAAATAAGACGCCATCAGTAATAAAATTTGTGGTAAAGTAAGTTTATAATAGCGTTTGTAATTCTTTTTTGCACAACCCATTAGTGGATAAAAATAAATCAAAAACCATGGTTCAATATAAGCGTCCCGATTACTTGTTTGAAACAAGTTGGGAAATATGTAATAAAATTGGTGGTATTCATACTGTAATAGCCACCAAAGCGCCACTACTCAAAAGCCAACTGGGCGACAAATTAATAATGGTTGGCCCCGATACAACCCGTTATTCAGATGGTAATCCTGAATTTGAAGAAGACAGAACGCTCTTTCCCCAATGGATAAGCAAAGCCCAGCAAGATGGCTTCCGGGTGCGTACCGGACGCTGGAAAATTGAGAGTCGGCCAATTGTTATCTTAATAGATTTTACTACTTTGATAAGTAAAAAAGATGAAACTCTTACCGAATTGTGGGAGAGTTTCGGTGTGGATTCCTTATTAGGGCAATGGGATTACGTGGAACCGGCTATTTTTGGTTACGCTGTAGGGAAAGTAATTGAGCATTTTTCTGACTTTAATTTGTCGCATCGCCATCAAATAACAGCTCATTTCCATGAGTGGATGACAGGTAGTGGTGTTTTGTACCTCCATAAGAATGCTCCATATATTGCCACCATTTTCACAACACATGCCACTACAATTGGGCGTTCTATGGCGGGTAATGGTTTGCCACTTTATGTCGATATGGAAAAACATGATGTAGAAAAGTTTGCACAAGATCATCAACTTGTTGCCAAGCATTCGCTTGAAAAACAGGCCGCTCATCAAGCCGATTGTTTCACCACGGTAAGTGAAATTACTGCAAAAGAATGTACCCATTTCTTACAAAAAGAACCAGATATCATTACGCCCAATGGTTTTGATATGCGCGTAATACCAGATGAGAAAAGTTTCGCAGAAAAAAGAACACAAGCCAGAAAACAAATTTTTAAAGTTCTTGAAACTTTGTATGGAGAAAAGATAAGCGAAAATGCCCTCATTGCTGTTATAAGTGGCCGCTATGAATGGAAAAATAAAGGTATTGACCTTTTTATAGAAGCCTTTAGTCGGTTAGATACAGAAAAAATGGAACGGCCTGTGATCCCGCTGATTTTAATACCTGCAAGTCATGGTGGAGTGCGAAAAGAACTAAAAGATGCATTAGAAAATAACGAAAGCCCGGGTTTAAAACAGCCGTATCTTACCCATGTATTGCACAACCGGGATGCAGACCCCATTGTAAAAGCTATTGAGCAGGATAAAATATATGAAAATAATAACCTGTATCCTTTATTTGCTCCATGTTACCTTAATGGTTTCGACGGTGTTTTCAATTTGTCATATTACAATCTTTTTATTGGTGCCGACCTTGGAATTTTTCCTTCCTACTATGAGCCATGGGGCTATACACCTTTAGAATCATTAGCTTTCAGCATTCCGGCTATTACTACAACCCTCGCAGGATTTGGTATTTGGATAAACAACGAGGAGTTGAATATTGCTAAAGGTGCCAGCGTAATTAAAAGAACCGATGACAATGATACAGAAGTGGCAGAGCAAATTATTAAGGATATTGTAAAATTCCTGAATTTTAATGATGAGCAGGTCACTACGACACGTGAAGCAGCAAAGGAAATTGCTAAGGGAGCCTTGTGGGACAATCTGATTGAGAAATATCATGAGGCTTATAACCAGGCGAATGAAAAATCTACAGAGCGACACAAAAAACACAGACCAAAAGTAAAGGCAAAACCACCGCAGCTTTTCAGTGATAAAATCAATAATGAACCCAAATGGAACAAGATGCTTATACAGAGTAGCTTGCCTGATGAGCTGAGTGCATTGGCCGAAATTTCACAAAACTTGTGGTGGACATGGAATTTTGAAGCAATTCAACTTTTTAAGTCTATGGATGAGGACCTTTGGTACGAAACAGGCCGCAATCCAATTGCTCTGCTCAATAAAATTTCAAAAGATACGCTCAATGCCATTATCGATGACCAGGAGTTTATGGAGCGATATGAACACATTAGTAATGATTATAAACAGTATATTTCTGAAAAAAGCCATAAGGACAAAACCATTGCCTATTTTAGTATGGAGTATGGTTTTAACGATAATATAAGAATTTATTCCGGTGGACTGGGAATACTTGCCGGCGATTATTTGAAAGAAGCTTCAGATAACAGACTCAATATGATTTCAGTAGGCTTTTTGTATCGTTATGGTTTTTTTAAACAGCAACTGACTATTAAAGGAGAACAGCAAACTGTGCTGGAACCACATAATTTTAATGATTTGCCGGTTACACCATTAAAAGATGAGATTGGGAATCCGGTGCTGGTGGTTGTAAGCTTCCCCGGACGTTCTGTTTATCTGAAAGTATGGGTATTAATGGTTGGTCGCAACCCGCTGTATTTACTTGATGCGGATAATGACTTTAATACTGAAGAAGACCGGAATATTACCCATCAATTATATGGTGGCGACTGGGAAAACAGACTAAAACAGGAAATTGCACTTGGTTTTGGCGGAATACGCCTTTTACGCCACCTGGGATACAATATTGACATTTACCATCTTAATGAAGGGCATGCAGCATTTATTAATCTGGAACGAATTGGTACGCTGGTTCAGGAAGAAAAACTTTCTTTCGATGAAGCATTGGAAGTAGTAAAAAACACATCCTTATTTACTACGCACACACCTGTTCCTGCAGGTCACGATGTTTTTAATGAAGATTTGTTAAGGGTCTATTTACGGCATATGCCGGAAAGACTGGGCATAAGCTGGGAAAACATGATGCAGATTGGCAGAATGAACCCAATGAACCTCGATGAACCATTTTCAGTGAGTGTGCTGGCAGCCAACACCTGTAAAGAAATGAACGGTGTATCGGAATTGCACGGACAAGTATCGCGCGAGATGTTCCAGAAACTGTACAAAGGGTATTTTGCCAATGAATCGCATATTGGACATGTTACCAATGGCGTGCATTACCCGACATGGACAGCCAAAGAATGGAAGAAGCTTCATAATGATTACTTTGAACAGGACTTTTGCAATAAGGTGCACCAGCGCGATTTGTGGAAACGCATTTATGATGTGCCTGACGAGGAAATATGGAACATCAGGAAATTGTTGCGCGAAAAGTTAATTACCTATATTAAAGAACGTTACGAGGATAATTGGGTAAAACGAAACGATAACCCAAGGCGGATTATGAATGTGCTGAATACCATTGATCCAAACACACTTACAATAGGCTTTGCCAGACGATTTGCTACGTATAAACGAGCTCATCTGCTTTTTACAGACATTGACCGGTTGAGTGAAATAGTCAACAACGAAGAAATGCCGGTACAATTTGTTTTTGCCGGAAAAGCACATCCAAAAGACCAGGCCGGGCAGGATTTGATTAAGAACATTATAGAAATTTCGCAGAAGCCCGAATTTGTAGGAAAAATTCTCTTTATCGAGAATTACGATATTCAATTAGCCAAACGACTGGTAAAAGGTGTAGATATTTGGCTTAATACACCAACCCGGCCATTAGAAGCTTCGGGAACCAGCGGACAAAAAGCCACATTAAATGGAGTGCTGAATTTTAGTGTGTTAGACGGTTGGTGGAGAGAAGGTTATCAGCCAGAGGCGGGTTGGGCCTTGCAGGAAGAACGCATTTACAAAAATCAGGAGTTTCAAAATGAGCTGGATGCGGTAAACATTTATGCCATGCTCGAAAACGAAATTGTGCCTTTGTTTTATAAACGCGAAAATGGTGAAATTCCGACCGATTGGATTCGGTATATTAAGAACAATATTGCACATGTGGCTCCCGAATTTACTACCCATCGTATGTTGCACGATTATATTGAGCGATACTATAATCCATTGATGGATTACGGGAAGGAAATTTATAAAGATAATTTTAGCAAGGCTACAGATATTGCTTTGTGGAAACAGCATATTTATGAGCACTGGGAAGAAATTGAAGTAGTGAATGTGGACTTTCCTGATACATCGAAGCACGATTATAAATCAGGTAATCAATACCATGGAGAAGTGGTTCTGGGCTTAAAAAATTTAGATCCGGCTGAAATTGGTATAGATATGGTACTATCGGAATATGCCGGGCAAATGAGTGAGGCAGAGGAGGTTTATACATTAAAATATGATAAAACCGCAGACGGGTTATATTTTTATTCAGTAGATTTGGAGTTGGAAGATCCAGGCCTTTATGATTACGGATTGCGAATATATCCCAGAAATGAGCTGTTAAAATATAAAACAGAACTTAACCTTGTGAGGTGGATATAAAAAAAAAGCCGGTGTTACCCGGCTTTTTTAGTACTAAAAATTCTCAAAATCACTATCATCATTAAGTTTTAAGTCAAATCCTTTACCCTGTGATTCCGATTGTGGTTTATTCGCGGTTGTCTGGGGATTTTGAGTGGTTTTTTTACCTTCCTTTGGCTTTTTGGGAGCCTGCTGCTGTTTGGTAGCCTTTTTCTTTGTAGTAGTTTTTCGGCCTGTATCGAAATATGCAACCTGGTTTTTAAGCTCATCTGCCTGGCTCGATAGCTCTTCGCTACTTGTAGCCAACTCTTCAGAAGCTGCAGCATTTTGCTGTGTAACCTGGTTTAGTTGCTGAATGGCATTGTTCACCTGACCGGCTCCGCCAGTCATTTCATTATTGGCAGCCGTAATTTCCTGTACGAGTTTTGCCGTTTTCTGTATATCAGGTACAATTTGTTCAAGCATTTTGCCTGATTTTTCAGCAATATCAACCGACGATTTACTGGTTTCTTCTATATCCTTGGCAGCTTCCTGACTTCTTGCAGCTAGTTTTCTTACTTCTTCGGCAACCACTGCAAAGCCTTTTCCATGTTCTCCTGCTCGAGCAGCCTCTACAGCAGCATTAAGCGCAAGTATGTTTGTCTGACGCGCAATTTCACTAATAATGCCAATTTTATCGGCAATATCGCGCATCGAAACAACCGTATTGTTCACGGCTTTATTACCTTCATTGATATCTTCAGAAGCTTTCAGCGAAATTTTTTCTGTTTCGTTGGCATTGTCTGTATTTTGCTGAATATTTGAGGCCATTTCTTCTATGGATGACGAAACCTCTTCGGCAGATGAGGCTTGTTCGCTGGCGCCTTGAGACATTTCCTGCGAGCTTGAACTCATTTGCTGACTGGCCGATGCAATATTCTCTGCCCCAAGCATAATATTGTCCACAATTTCTTTGAGCTTGTTAGCCATATTTTGAAGAGCACTGGCCAGTTGTCCGATTTCATCGTCCTGGTCCACATCAATTTCTGCTGTTAAATTACCTTTGCTAATCTTATCTGCAAATTTAACCCCTTTGTTAATGGGCCTGATTATTCCAAGTGCAATTATTGTGGCCAAAGTTATACCTGCAATTAGAGCCAGAATACTAAAAATAATTACGCCTGAGCGTGTTTGCGATGCCTCTTGCAGCATTACTTCATCAGTCATCAGGTAGTTTTCTGATTCATTAATAACTCTTGTGAAAAGGGTTCCCATTTTATCCAGGTGCACTTCTGTTTCCTGTAGATAAATACGGTTAGCCTCTTCCATTCCTGCTATTCTTTTATCGTTCCAGGCAATCATCTCATCAATTACTTCAAGCACTTTGTATGTTTGTGGCTTAACGAAATTCATGTAATAGTTTTTTGCCTGTGCAATTTGGTTATTTCTAAAATATCGCTCCAGCGTGTTTATACTTTCGTGAAGAACTTTGTGTGGTTCTTCCACATCTTTGGCAATTGTTGCAAAAGACGGATGTTGATTTCTGAATTTTCGCATTTCGTCGGAATAATACCATTTGCCAAATGCGCAGAGGTGGTGGTCTTTAACTACTTCAATTTGGTTCACCTGTATAGCGCGCACTACATAATCTTTAACCGAATGCGCCCATGTTAAATGATCAGATTTTGCTTCGCGCAACATTGCACTGAGCTTTCCATCTGCCTGCTGGAAAACTTCTTTTATTTTAACGGCAGAGTTGTGCAATGCCATGTGTGGATCTTCAAATTGATTGAATATTGGCTTGAGCTCAGGTGCCAGTTCCTCGGCATGTTCTCTGCCTTCTCCATAGTACCATTTACCAAAGGCACACTGGTGGTCATCAGTTTGTACATGAAGCTCAGTTACATTGTCATCCGTTAGTAACTGGGCTACATTGCCGGCCCACTGAAGATGTTGCACATATTTTTCATTCATTTCCGTACGTAGCTTGTTTCCTTCAATTACTTCTCCTGCATTTGATACAATACCGCCAATACCATTAATTGCCCAAAATGCCACAACGGCAAGCAATATGATGACAAGTCCAAATGCAACAAAAAACTTTCTTCCGAGTTTGAGATTTTTCCACTTCATAGCTGTGAGGGTTGTTGAGTTTGTATTCTCTTTTAAGTAGAGATTGTTTTAGTTTAATAATTATAACCAAGGTACAACAATATTTATCCTGTAGCAATAGGTACTTTTACTTGATCTTTAAATAATTGATAAAAAATGTTAAAAACAAATTGTATTGTCATTTGTCTGACTATTAGAACTATTAAAACTAATTGTTATGAAATACTTAATTTCGATTTTGATTGTAATGACCATGTTTAGTGCATGTCAGCAAGCCCCGGAGAAAAATAAAGCCGCTGATAATAAACAAATGGTGAAAAGTGAGCATTCTGAAAGCAGTGATCAATTGCTCCAAATAGTTAAAAAATTGCCCGAATACAAATGGCAACACCCGTATAAACTACCGGAGTTACCATATGCATACAATGCACTGGAACCTACCATAGATGAGCTTACTATGAAAACACATCATACGAAGCACCATCAGGGTTATACGAATAAAACCAATAAATTTGTGAAGCAATTTGGTGTTGAAAATAAACCAGTTGTTCATTTATTTGCCGAAATAGAAAAACATCCGGATGCTGTAAGAAATAATGGCGGTGGTTTTTATAACCATGGGCTTTTCTGGACTTTTCTTACTCCCGGTGGCTCAGCATTTGAGGGAGAAGTGGCTGATGCTATTAAGAAAGAATTCCAATCATTTGAAAATTTTAAATCAGAATTCGAAAATCAGGCTGCTACACAGTTTGGTAGTGGTTGGGCATGGCTGGTTTTGACACCGGAAGGAAAACTGGCGGTTACACAATCATCAAACCAGGACAATCCGCTTATGCCAAGCCTCGAGGTGAATGGCGTTCCATTGCTTAATATAGACGTTTGGGAACATGCTTATTACCTTGAATATCAAAACAGAAGAGGCGAATATATTTCAAACTTCTGGGATATTGTAAACTGGAAAACCGTGAATGAACGATATTTGATGGCTCAAAAAGTTGTAGAGTCAATATAAACTATTCATAAACATAAAAAAAGGCGATTAATGCTTGTTGCATTAGTCGCCTTTTTTGGTTTTGTTTCCTGGTATTTTTTCCCTGCTTTTTTCCTTTATTGCGATAGTTAGTGACCTGGAATATGACAGGTTACAGCCAACATGGGTTACTTATTACGTTAATATCTATTCTTATTTTCAGAGAGAATGGCTGCTTGTCATCACTGTAGCACTAAATTATTATATTTGCGGCTTATTTGTAGAAAATGATAAAAAAGCTCACACCTGAAGAGAAAAAGACTTTTGGCCTGCATCTTTCGTATTCCTTAATCGAAGGGTTAATTCGGGGAGTGTTAATCCTTAACGAGTTTGTGCTGATTAAAAGTTTGGATGGCAGTAATTACCAAATCGGGTTTTTACTTCAGTTTCAGCATATCGTTTTGATTCTTTCAGTGTTCATGAATGAATTTTTACGAAGAACAGTAAGGAAAAGAAAAATGTTAAATGGTATTGCCATTATTACAAGACTTCCTCTGTTGGCCTTTGCATTTTTTCCTGCGGTTTCACAAAATTTACATCCAATTTACCATTATATCTTTCTATTTGTATTTCTGATTTACTTTCTGGCCAACCCAATTGTTTTTCCCACCATCAACCTTTTATTGAAAAGCAGTTATAAGCATCACCATTTTGGGAAGTACTATAGTTATGCCACTTCAATGAATAAAATTGTCATGCTTGCGGCAACATTCGGATTTGGTATATGGCTCGATTATGATCCCTACATATTCAGGTGGGTATATCCTGTTTTGGGTTTGCTGGGTATTGCTTCAATATTTTTACTCACCCGCATTGATTATACGCCAAAGGAAACAAGATTTGTCCAGGGGTTTTGGAGTTCTATAAAAGGATCAATGGTACGGATGAAGCGAATTATTATAACCAACAAACCTTATCGCGATTTTGAGATTGGTTTTATGTTTTATGGGTTTGCTTTTATGACAAGTGCAGCTGTATTGACTATATTTTTTGAGCGGGAGCTACATTTAAACTACACAAGTATAGCTACTTACAAAAATGCGTATAATGTGTTGGCTATTATGTTATTGCCCTTTTTTGGCAAGCTTATCGGAAAAGTAGACCCAAGGCAATTTGCCATTTACACTTTTGGTTCATTAATGCTGTTTGTGGCATTTTTGGGAATAACCTACTTTTGGGACGATTGGCTGATGCTTGGAAAAATTAAATTCTATTTTTCAGTAGGTATTGCCTATCTTTTTTATGGTGTTTTTGCCGCAACCATGGCACTTCTCTGGAACATCGGGTCGGCGTACTTTGCCAGTACCGAGGATGCCGGCGATTACCAATCAATTCATTTGTCGCTAACTGGATTCAGAGCTTTGTTTGCACCACTGGCTGGTGTTTTTGTTTACGAGCTCACGGGTTATTTTTATACTTTTATGATAGGTGTTTTTACCCTGCTTATTGGTATTGGCATTATGCTATATTCAATGAAAAAAAGACCCCATGTGAGAAAAACCTGATACTTTATTCAATACGTTTATAAACTTCCAGAATGGTTTTGTTTTCTCTTGAGCGCTGCAATAAATATTTTTGATCTGATGTGTAAGTGCGTATTTTGGCAAGTCCGGCCGCCTGAGACGGGCAACCCCTTGGTGTATTGCCACATGTAACGTTTTGCTTTCTATCTTCAAAAATCTTAATCATAAGGTAATCCGGAGCATATCTGTCTTCCTTCACAAATAACAGGCTGTCGTTGTTGACAAAATAAGTCTGACTTAGTTCCACAACTTTATTAAGCGTATGCAAACCCATTAAGTTAAAATCAGGAAAGGAAAATATTGCTATCGTAGAATTTTGTCTGCCATAATCGAGCACCAGATGTTTCCCCGTCTTGCTGAGTAATATGCCGTTTAATCTAAAATTACGCTGGTTTTCTGCATTATTAAAATGTGGGGGCGGCACGTTAGTTAAATGTTTGTATCCATCTTTTTGTGGATAAGCGAGTAACGTACAACATAAAAGGATAATAACAAGATATATCTGTTTCATTTTCATTTGTTTTTACTTCCCTTAAAAACTGTTGGCGGCAAATTTATGAAATCTGGCCATTATTTGAAAAAGTTTGTGTTTTTTTTGATGAAGAAAGCATTTTATCAACTATTTGAACTTTTACGTTTTTGTTACTGTTTAGTAAAAGATAGATTTAAATTCATTCAGCTATGAAAAGTTTTTCTGTTTTGTTGCTTTTTTTAACTTCATCGCTTTTTGCGCAGCATCACCATCACCAATGTGGACAGTCAAAGCGGCACTTATTGGTCAAAACCTGGGACAAAAATCCGGAAAAGAAGTTAATTTGAAACAGGTGAGTGATAGCCGTTTCGAGCATTCTTTAGGAAGTGGTGTATATTTTGTAAAAATTAGGCTGGCAAATGATCAGCAGCACGTTCATAAATTGATTATTCGTTAAAATATATAAAATCCTGGAATTTCTTTCTGCTGATAAAACTACGCAAAATACTTCGGATGTCTTTATCGTCATCATAGGGTCTCACAATGTTGTGCAGGTCTTCAAAGTTCTTTATCAGCTCTTTTTCAGCAAAACCAAAACCTTTATAAACGCCATTTTCTACTTTAACAATCGCTTTTTCTGCCGCATTTCTTCCTTTGTCTATAATGAAATATGAGTTTTTAGGAATAGATGTATGCTCAATTAATGCCTGTACACGTTTATTGTATTCTTCAGGTGCTTCTACACCAATACATGCGCCACGACAAAGCCCAATTTGCTGATGAAAACACCCAGAATCTGATTTATATACACCACAAAGTTTTTGGCATAATTCATATTGTTCAATCTGTGTGTGAAGGTATTTTTCACCTTCTTTTTTGTTATTAAAGAGCACAAGGGCATCACCGTTTTTTAAATTGTTTCTTTTCAGAGATAGTGTGATGTAACCATTATCATCAATTGTTGCGAATAACCCCCATGTAAAAACTGAACGGCGTAACAATCTATTATACTGAGGCTTGTGTTTTTTTACTTCTGCTGCCTCGTAGAGTAAGGCAATAAGTTCGCTGCCGGTAATTTCGTAGTCGATTTCGGCAATGCGCGATTTCATTTCTATAGCCCGCACTGAGCTTTTGTTAGAGAAATGAGTATAAATACGTTTTTTTATATTCACACTTTTTCCAATGTAAATGGGGTTGTGCTGGTCATCCAGGAAGTAATAAACCCCGGCAGATTCCGGGAGTGATTTGAGTGTTTTTTTGTCTAAATGCTCATTTATTCCCTTTAATACTTCTGAAAGTTCCACATCGGTAAGGTCATCTCCATCATGTTTATCCAGTAAATGTTTAAAAAGCTCTACGGTTGCCAACGCATCTCCCGAAGCTCTGTGACGGTTTTCAATTTTTATTTTTAATTGTTCTGAGAGTATGCCCAGACTGTAGGAGGGGAGGCCGGGTAGTAGTTTTCTGCTCAACTTTACTGTACACAAATATTCTCTTTGATAGTCGTATCCAAGCTTTTTAAATTCTTGCTTTATGAAGTTATAATCAAAGGCTGCATTATGTGCCACAAAAACAGACTCTTCAGTAATCTCCACTATTTGCCTGGCAATTTCGTAAAACTTAGGGGCATCGGCCACCATTTCATTCGTAATACCCGTAAGCTGTTGTATTTGCTGCGGAATATACCGTTCGGGATTAATAAGGGTAGTGAGTTGGTCTACTATTTTTTGTCCATCAAATTTGTAAATAGCAACTTCAGTAATTTTCTCCTTGTGGGCATTGCCTCCTGTAGTTTCGATATCGATTATAACGTAATTCATACAAAAAATTTGTGCTCATTTATCAACAAAAAATGTGCAGTATTGTAAAATATTTGAACCTCAAAGTTATGAGAATTGTATATTTTTAAAGTGTTTATATTGTGCAGAATTACATTTAAATCGTGGAATATGAAAAAAAGCTTTCTAACTATTTTAATGCTTGCCATTACAGCTTTTGTGCTTGCTCAACCTGTTACCGGTCTATGGAAAACCATTGATCATGAAACTGGTAAAGCCAAGTCTAAAGTTGAGATATACAAGCAAGGAGATAAGGTGTATGGTAAAATTATCAAAGTTTTGAACAAAGAAAATCCGGAAACTCTGCGTTGTGATGATTGTCCTGAACCATGGACAGATAAACCAATTCTAGGCTTACAAATTATTCGAGGCCTGGAGCAGGATGAAGACGGTTGGTACGCAGACGATGCTATAATTGATCCGGAACGTAATAGAGTCTATGACTGCCGTATTTGGCGCGAAGGAGATATGCTTAAGGTTAGAGGATATATTGGTTGGTTTTATGCCACTCAGGAATGGCATGCCGCTGAATAAAAAAGGGGCTTCATATTGCTATGAAACCTCTTTTGAAACACATTCGAAATTATCAGTTTATAAATAATTTTATATCTCCCAGTGTATCGGTTTTAACACTCATGGTGCAATATACATAAGCCATAATATTACTGACCAGAGCGGGAGGCGCTGATTTAAGTTTTTCTTTCCCCAGGAGTTTGTCAAAGTGCTCCGGGTTACTATTAGGCGTAAATGATTTTTCCATAGGCATTTTCATATCAGTTTAATGTTTGATACCAAAACGCAGCCTAAAAGAAAATATTTTATCCTAAATGAAAAAATTTTCAGGAGAGTGAGAATGCATGCTCCTGATCTAAAATCATTTTGCGCATATTAATTAGTGCATATCGCATTCTTCCCAAAGCAGTGTTGATTGAAACGCTTGTATGCTGCGATATTTCTTTAAAACTCATACCCATGTAATGGCGCATAATTACTACCTGTCTTTGTTCAAAAGGCAGTTGTTCTACCAGCTCCCTTACATTTCCGTGAACCTGTTTCCTTGCCATTTCTTCCTCAATAGTGAGATCGGCAAAGCGAGTAGAGTTTAACAGATCTACCTCGCTTTCGTCGTTAGAAACGGTACGAAGATTTTTTTCTTTCCGGAAATGGTCAATGACCAGGTTATGTGCTATTCTAAGCACCCAACTTACAAAGCGTCCCTCATCTTTGTATTTTTTCCGGCGTAAAGAATTGATCACTTTAACGAAAGTGTCCTGGAAAATATCTTCTGCCAACTCTTCATTTTTGACGAGCAAAAGAATATATGTAAAAACGCGGTCTTTGTGCCTGTTGATTAGTACCTCAATGCTGGAATTTTTTCCATCAATGAATTCTTGAACGAGGTCGAAATCACTCTTTTGATCGGCTCTCATAAGCTTACCTTTTTGATTAGTCAGAGTAGATTTCTTTCTATAGGCACTAATTTTTTTGGTGGTTTATGGTTACAAAAATAGTTATCGTTTGGTAAAAACCAAATTTTATATTGCTTTTACGCTTACATAATATCAAAAAGTTGGCCATTTTATCAATGAAATTTCACCTTTAGTGTAAAAATAAGTGATATTGGTTAATTATAACGATTATTTTAGCAAAAATTTTCTATTAAAATATTTTTTTTCGGCTCAAATGGCTTTAAAACATTAGAGGCATTAAAATTGTACACGGCCTGTAATGCATTTTATAAGCAGTTTTCTTTTTAAAAGCAACAATCAGCTGTATTTTTGTCCGTTATTTGTCTCAATCCAAATAGTTAATGAAAAATATACACAATAGTTATATCGACATAGCCAATGCTCGTGTACACAATCTTAAAGGTATTTCTGTAAAAATACCCCGAAACCAGTTTATTGTGATAACAGGAGTATCGGGTTCCGGAAAATCAAGTTTGGCTTTTGATACACTCTATGCCGAAGGTCAACGCAGGTATGTAGAGAGTTTATCCTCTTATGCCAGACAATTTATGGGCCGTATTAATAAGCCAGAAGTAGATTACATAAGAGGCATACCTCCAGCCATTGCTATTGAGCAGAAAGTGAATACGCGCAATCCGCGGTCGACAGTGGGTACTTCCACAGAAATTTATGAGTATCTGAGACTTTTGTTCGCTCGCATTGGAAAAACATTTTCACCCGTTTCAGGGCAGGAGGTTAAAAAAGATAGCGTAACAGATGTGGTGAACTTTCTGATACAAAATGCTCCGGATGAAAAAGCAATGATTCTGGCACCGGTAAAATTTGATGACGACATGCTGGAGCGTTTAAAAATGAGAGGGTACAATCGTATTATTTGCAGGGAAGACGTGATACGGCTCAATGATATTGAAAATGTTGAAAAGCTAAAAAAGTGCGATGATGTATATCTCGTGGTGGACCGCGTTGTAGCTAAAGATGATGAAGATAATGTGAGCCGCATGGCCGATTCTGTCCAGACAGCTTTTTTTGAAGGTCATGGTGCAAGTACATTAATGTTTATGGACCAAGATGGTACTAAATACAATTTCTCCAATCGGTTTGAGCTTGATGGTATTACATTTCAAGAGCCAAACGAGCATTTCTTTAGCTTTAATAGCCCGCTAGGTGCTTGTCGACGCTGCGATGGATATGGACAGACAATTGGTATTGACCCCGATTTGGTAGTGCCCGATAAAAGTTTATCTGTTTATGATGATGCCATAGCCTGCTGGAAGGGAGAAAAGATGGGAGAGTGGAAAGAACAACTGGTGCAAAATGCGCATTTGTTCGATTTTCCTATTCACCGGCCATTCTATGAGTTGACCGATAAAGAAAAAGAACTTTTGTGGATTGGTAATCAGTATTTTGCCGGATTGAATCGTTTCTTTGATTATTTGGAGCAGAAAGCCTATAAAATTCAATACCGTGTTATGCTTAGCCGCTACCGGGGTAAAACTACTTGTCCGGAATGTAATGGTAGCCGGTTACGTAAAGATGCTGCTTATGTGCAAGTAGCGGGAAAAAACATGCAGGAACTGGTGCAACTGCCTGTACAAAAACTCATGCCGTTTATTGATAATTTGGAACTCAATGAATATGACACACAAGTGAGTACTCGAATTTTGCAGGAGATTAAGAGCCGACTTATGTTTTTGAATGACGTTGGTTTGGGATACCTCACATTAAACCGACAATCATCCACGCTGTCGGGCGGCGAGTCGCAGCGTATAAACCTGGCTACTTCGCTGGGAAGCAGCCTGGTGGGTTCGGTTTATATTTTAGACGAACCCAGCATTGGTCTTCATCCGAGAGACACGCAAAATCTAATTGGTGTACTTACACGGTTAAAAGAATTGGGTAATACGGTTGTGGTAGTTGAGCATGAAGAGGAATTTATGCATCATGCCGATCAAATAATTGATATTGGTCCACTTGCCGGGTCTAATGGAGGAGAAATAGTCTTTCAGGGAAATGGAAAGGAATTACTAAAAAGCATTAAAAGCCTTACGGCAGATTATTTAACCGGAAAAAAGAGTATTTCTGTACCGGAAATTCGTCGTAAAGGTCGTAATTTTTTAAATATTGAAGGAGCCCGTCATCATAACCTTAAGAATATTGATGTACGCATTCAATTGCAGGCTCTTACGGTTATTACAGGTGTTAGTGGCAGTGGAAAATCTTCACTTATCCGAAATATTTTGTACCCTGCCTTGCAACGAAAATATCAGGGGTACAGCAACGAAAAAGGCGACTTCAAGCAATTAACCGGAGATTTCCAATTGCACAAAGGAGTAGAGTTTGTGAATCAAAATCCGATTGGTAAATCTTCAAGAAGTAATCCGGTGACCTACCTAAAGGCCTATGATGAAATACGTTCACTTTTTGCTTCACAGCAACTGGCAAAGCAACAAAATTTTAAGCCGGCACATTTTTCCTTTAATGTTGATGGAGGCCGTTGCGATGAATGTCAGGGTGAAGGTATCATTAAAGTAGAAATGCAGTTTATGGCCGATGTTGAGCTGGTTTGTGAGTCGTGTAAGGGAAGACGCTTCAAAGACGAAATTCTTGAGGTGCAATATAAAGATAAATCGATTTTCGATATACTTGAGATGACCATCGACGAGGCAATAACCTTTTTTGGAGCGGAATCGAAGGGCAGTGCAGCTAAGGTAGCTAAAAAGCTACAACCATTGCAGGATGTAGGTTTAGGGTATGTTAAGCTCGGCCAGTCATCAAGTACATTGTCTGGTGGAGAAAGCCAGCGTGTAAAACTTGCATCATTTCTTTCAAAAGACCAAACTACCGATTCGCTCATATTCATTTTTGACGAACCTACAACGGGCTTGCATTTTCATGATATAAGTAAATTGCTGGATGCTTTTAATGCGCTCATTGAAAATGGACACTCAATAATTGTAATTGAGCACAACCCTGAAATAATAAAATCGGCTGATTGGATTGTCGATCTTGGCCCTGAGGGCGGTGATGGAGGGGGGAGTCTGCTATTTGAAGGAACGCCCGAGGAACTTGCTCAATGCAAGAATTCTTACACAGCAAAATACATCAGCGATAAGTTAAATGTGTAACAAGGTCAATATATTTTATGCCTGCCATTTTTAAGCCTGTGCAGGGATGCGTTGGTTATTTTGCTTTGAGTGTGATAAGCGTTATTTCAGGGCGCATACCAATTCTGCCGGGAAAACCAATGGTTCCGGCGCCAATATTTACATAAAGAAATTTGTCCTGGTGCTTGTACAGCCCGCCCCATTTGTCGTACCTCAGGCTCACAGGACTCCAATTGAAAGAACCCGATCGTATACCAAATTGAAAACCGTGTGTATGGCCGGCAAGTGTTAAAAAAATCGGTGCTTCATGACGCTTAACTTCCGCATCCCAGTGCGACGGGTCATGACTCAGCAAAATAACAGAATGCTGTAAGCTATCTGGGAGTGTTTTTTGTAAATCACCATATTGAGGAAAAGGCGGGTGGCCCCAGTTTTCAACCCCGGCCAGAAGAATCGAATCATTACCCCTAATGAGGTATTTATGTTCATTTCTGAGCAACTGCCAATTAATTTCCTCAAAAAATGATAATACCGCCTTGAAGTTGAGTTGTTTATCATGGGAAGATACCCATTTTACATAATCTCCGTAGTCGTGATTTCCAAGAATCGCATAGGTTCCGTCTTTACTCTCAATCTTATTTAAAATATTTTGCCAACCATTCAGCTCAGTAGCAAAATTATTGACTATATCTCCGGTAAAAAAAACTGCATCAACATTCAAATCATTAACTCTGTCTACAATATTACTGAAACTGCGTTTAAACCTTTCAGAGGTGCCCAGGTGCAAATCAGATATTTGTGCTATGCGATAACCATCGAATGATTCTGGAACATGTTTAGATTCAATGGTTTGCTCAATTACACGGAATTGAAAACGAATAACGAATATTCCTAAAATGCTGATTACTAAAAACAGCACACCAATGGTTAAAGATATGGTTTGGGCAGGCTTGCGTTTTAAAATGTTAATAATCTGAAAAATGAATAATATCAGCCTGAACAGAATGGCAAGCAAGCGAGGTATATAAAAAATAATCATTATAGAAATGGCCAGAAAAAACAATGAATAATTGTCTTCCTGAAGATATTTATATGATTCGGGCGATGAGGAAAATAACCAAATCCAACACAATGTATACAGTATTCCACTGCCCAGCGATAGAGCCAACCATGCTTTTTTCTTACGCTTACGGCGCAGGAAAATATAGTAAAAAACTAAATCAATAAGAATGATAAATATGGCTATCGAGAGCACACCAACATATAATCGCATGTAAAATATTTTAAGTTTTTAAATTAGATAATACAACAGTATGTACTAAAAAAAGTTTGTAAAGTGATAAATTTCAGCTTATCATGAGGTTTGACATTTTGTTAACTATGCGTTATTGCATAGTATTGATATTATTATTAATAACCTTAAGGGATTGTAATGAAATAAGTAGGCCGTTTTAACGAAGTTATTTGTTCTTTAGCAACTTGAAAATACTGCGAATAGCGGGCTATTTAATGAATTTTCAAGGAAGTTAAAGGGCAAAAGAACAAGTTTAAAATGTCAAGTTATTTCGGCACAATCCCTAAGCTCTTTTGCTACTCCACAAAAGAGTCCGGCAAAGTTATTAGCAGATTTGCAATTTGCAAATGCGGATTCAATAAAAAAAAATCTTCCTATGAAAATGGAAAAATAGAAATATCGTCAGATCAGTGTGCAAGACCATGATGTGGGCATGAAATCTGAGACAGTTGAAAAAGTAATGCAATCAAAGTCTTTTCATTCACAGTTAGGTACAACCAAAGAAAAAGGTTCTGGCTTGGGGCTTAAACTGTGTAAAGATTTTGTTGAGCAACATAACAGAGAGCTTACCACTGATAGTGAGCCGGATATAGGAACAACGGTTAGGTTCACTATACCTAAAAACTAACTTACCTAAACAATTATATTTCCAATTTTGTATATGATCATATAACTTTTTTTATGGATTTTTGAACAAACTAAACCACACGGCTTTTGAAATTTCAAAGATCCCCTTATTTTTGGCAGCTTAAAAATCAGAAAAAAATGTATTAAGATGTTTAAAGCACTCAGAAAGTTTTCGTTCCTCAATTTTGTGGAACGCGTTGGAAATGCCTTACCACACCCGGCCACACTTTTTGCACTTTTTGCCGTAAGTGTGTTGTTTCTATCTTTTATTGCGCATTTGGTCGATTGGAATGCCATTCATCCGGTAACTAAAGAAGTAATTGAACCTGTAAACTTACTCTCAAAAGAGGGTATACACAGGGTTTTGCTCGAAATGGTCGAAAATTTCACCGGTTTTGCTCCGCTTGGAATTGTATTGGTAGCTATGCTGGGTATTGGAATGGCTGATGGTAGTGGTTTAATTGGCGCATTGATCCGCAAACTGGTATTAAGCGCACCAAAAAAGCTATTGACATTTGTGCTGGTTTTTTCTGGTATACTCTCAAATTTCGCTAGCGATATTGGATATGTACTATTGATTCCCCTTGCAGGTGTAATATTTCTCAGTGTTGGACGACATCCTGTGGTAGGTATGGCGGCAGCATTTGCTGGTGTTTCGGGTGGTTTTAGTGCCAATTTAATTCTTGGTACCATTGATCCACTTCTGGCCGGTTTGTCGCAAGAAGCAGCCCGAATTGTAGAGCCTGCCTATGAAGTGAATCCTACAGCCAATTATTATTTTATGGTTGCCTCCACTTTTATTGTTGCAGCTGTGGGTACCTGGGTCACTGAAAAAATTGTGGCTCCGCGTTTAGGCGAATATAAGGGTGAGCATGAAGAAAATCTGGACTCGCTATCTAAAAATGAACGTAAAGGATTACGTGTTGCAGGTATTACTGTTCTGGGTGTGCTTGCAGTCATATTAATCGGTATAGTGCCTGAAAATGGATTTTTACGTGCCCATGATGGTACCATTTTAAATTCTCCCGTAATTAAAGGTGTCGTTGCCTGGCTTTTTATTCTTGCTGGTGGAGCCGGTGTAGCGTATGGAATTGCTACCGGAAAATACAAAAACGATTCTGATATTGTGAAGGGTATGACAGATAGTATTAGAACCCTCTCATCATATATTGTGCTTGTGTTTTTTGCTGCCCAGTTTGTAGCTTACTTTAAATGGAGTAACCTGGGGCTTATATTTGCTATAAAAGGGGCCGACTTTCTCGTTTCATTTGATGTAGGCCTTATTCCTTTGTTGATTATGTTTGTCATATTATCGGCAACCATTAACATGTTTATGGGCAGTGCCTCAGCAAAATGGGCTGTGCTGGCACCTATATTTATTCCGGTATTCATGTTTTTGGGCTATAGTCCTGAGCTCAGCCAGGTTGTGTTTCGCATTGGTGACAGCGTAACCAACATTATTTCTCCTATGATGAGCTTTTTTGCCCTGATCATTGCATTTATTCAGAAATATGATAAAAATGCCGGTATTGGAACAATCATATCCACGATGTTGCCTTATACAATTGCTTTTTTCATAGCATGGGTAATTTTATTAGTCATCTGGGTATGGCTTGATATACCGCTTGGTCCGGGTGTAAGTTTGCATTTGTAAATTAATTTGATGAGAATTGGACAATAATATAGCATTAGTAAAGTTTTCCAGCTAAAATACTTACATTTGATAAATGGCCATGCGCAAATTAGTCATCATATGCATGGCCACTTTTTTGTAAGAAAAATTAATATAGTATGAAAGAAAAAGTACGTGATTATCTGTTTAGAATTTGGTATTGGTATGTGAACAAAGTAGATCGCAAGGCGGAAATTTTGTTCATGAATTATGGATACCATAGCGACAAACATGATTTTAATTCAGCTGAGTATGATGATGGTAATCGTTTTTCAATTCAATTATATGATCATCTCGCTACAGCAGTTGATTTGAAGGGACTCGATGTGGTAGAAATAGGCAGTGGACGAGGAGGTGGGCTTTTTCATGTGAAACGAACACATGCGCCCGCATCGGCGTGCGGTATTGAGCTGGATAAAAGGGCTGTGAATTTTTGTAACACACATTATAAAGATGAACATCTAACTTTTAATCGGGGAGATGCACAGAAACTTGAATTGGAAAATGCTTCGTCTGACGTAGTGCTTAATGTGGAGTCGTCACATCGGTATCAGAACATGCAGGCTTTTTTAAGTGAAGCGCACCGTATTCTTCGACCCGGCGGTCATTTACTTTTAACAGATTTTCGTTACAAGCACGAAATGGAGGATTTAAGAAAACACCTTCTCAACAGCGGATTACAAATAGTTAAGGAACAACAAATAAATCGCGAAGTAATTACTGCACTTACCCTCGATGATTCAAGAAAACGAAACCTTGTAAAAAGGTTGGTACCGGGATTTCTCCATAAAGTAGCTTTGAATTTTGCAGGTACCGTTGGGAGTCAAACATACAACTTTTTTGAATCGGGCAAATATGTTTATTTCAGTTATGTGCTGAAAAAAGTATAACTGTTTTGATGGGTTGTAATTTACTATTTAATGATGGCACTTCTAAAAAACGAACCCCTAATCACCTAATTTTGTTTTAGTAAATAACATTTTGACGCTAATCCGTAAATTATATTCAGCGATGACTTAGTGCGTGTAAGAAAAACTCCAATAATTGCGCCGTGCCGTCGGTAAGCCTTTGGCGACCGATGGTTATGTTCATTTTGAAAACAGTCGATTACTTTAGTAAACTTCTTGATTTTCAATATGAACAAGTTTTATTCGAGACCTTTTATTGCTACGCACAGGGAAAAATCAAGTGTTTTCATAGATGCACTACTTAAACGTAACTATTTTTTGCGTCAACGCATTTTTTGTTATTTTTAAACAATTTTTCGTTTTGATTAAACTTTACGACCATGAAAAAACTATTAGGGTTAGCCATATTGGGTTTGTTAGTTACCTCAATCTCCCATGGGCAGAAAGTTTTTGCAGTTGATTATGCCAATCAGGCCGATGTAAAAGTTTATGTGGTTGATTATGAAAATCAGGCCGATTTGAGTATATACAAAGTAGAATACTCAAACCAGGCCGGAAAAAATAATGGCCGCTGGTACTTTACTGATTACGAGAACCAGGCTGATAAAACCATTTTTTATACCGAGTATGAGAACCAGGCAGATATAACAATTTATTTCGTAGCGTACTCAAATCAGGCTGGTTGGCGTACCAATAAAAAGCGGCACCTTTTTTATTGATGTTTTATAGTTTAAACATTGCTTCGACGTAAGAAAGGAAGGAAATATTTGTGAGTTGTTGTTTTCAATCATGCCCGGCTTTTACTTTTGCTTCGCACATTTCATCCAGTATGCCTGACAATTGACTTGTTAATCCACGGCGACTGAATTTTTCAAGATCTTTTTCGTCGTGTTTAAACGGGGCATCGGCTTCCTGCCACTTGGTAAAGGCTACGAGTATTTGCTTTTTTATGGCTGCTTTGTCGTCAAAATCTATCATGGGATCGCGATGGGCATTTCGAAGTATGTTCGCAGCATTGCCATCGGTGGGACCGATCCCCAGAATGGGGGTGCGGGAAGCAATATACTCAAAGAGTTTGCCGGTAATGATTAATTGGTTGCGTTTTGTGTTCGGAATGATAAAGAGCAGCATATCGGCTGTCATCATGGCTTTGGTAGCTTCCAGGTGGGGTACATAGCCATCAATTTGTGCCATATCATGGAGATCATATCTTTCCAGCGCAGCTAAAATACCATCGTCCACATTTCCCGTAAATGATAATTTTACCTGGAGTCCAAATTCATCGTATTCCTCTTTTAATTCCTTGAGGGTTTGCCACAGCGATTCAATATTTTGTCCGGGCATCAGGTTTCCCACATGGGCAATGGTGAATTTTCGGTTTTTGTCGTTCCAGGGCTGATAGGCCAGGTCATCCAGGTCGAAACCATTATAAATAACCGTAGGTTCGGCACGATCTGAAAATTCATCTCTGAGGCCATCGCTCACCACTGTCACCTTGTCTGCATCTTGAAGTACACTGTCCTCAATGGCTTTGTCCTTTTTTTGTGTGTTAGCTGTGCGTGGGAGTGTCTCGTTGTAAAAAATATTGGTCCACGGATCTCTGAAATCGGCCAGCCATTTAACGCCATGTGTTTGTTTAAGCTTTTGACCAATTAAATGCGTACTGTGGGGCGGGCCGGTGGTGATTACAATATCGATTTTTTCTTTTTCAATCAACGATTTTGCAGCTTTATAAGCAAAACGGTTCCAGCCTTTTCTTGCATCCGGAATAAAATAGTTGGCCCGGGCATATAGCGACATTTGTTTAATGGGATTTTGCCCGCTATTCATATTGAGCATACCTACTGTTCCTGATTTTTTCTCCTTTCCGGTAAGTCGGTTGTAGATACCAAATGGCTCATTGGTTCGTGTTTTAATTACCTGAACCTGTTCCGGAATATCTTTTAACAGGGTTTCATCTACTGAAGAATATGTGCCGTTTTCCACTGTTACAACATATGGTTTCCACCCAAATTCAGGTAAATACTTACAAAACTTGAGAAATCTCTGTACTCCAGGGCCTGAGGCTGGTGGCCAATAATATGTCAGAATCAGTACTTTTTGCATTTTTTTATAAAGCTTAGATACAAATTTAAGCGTTTATTGGCTCCTTGTAAAATAAAACGTGTTTTTTTATCAAAAGGCCCAGTTATCAGCTTTTACAGGACTTTTTAATATTGTCCTGCACTAGCGCTTTTTTGGAGAGGCAATAATTCAGCACCGTTTCAAAATGATGCGAAAATAGAATGGCCCTTCCGAGTCGAAAGGGCCATTTTTATTTCAATTTAAAAAAGTTTTAAGCATTATTCCTGTTCTCCAAGGAAACGCTCTGAATCCAGTGCTGCCTGGCAACCTGATCCAGCTGCAGTTACTGCCTGGCGGTATATTTTGTCTTGTACATCTCCGCAAGCAAATACGCCTGGAATATTTGTTTTGGTCGAACCTGCGTCGGTAATGATATACCCTTCTTTATCGGTGGTTAGATAATCTGCAAAAACTTTGCTGTTTGGTGTGTGACCAATTGCAAGGAAGAACCCGTCAATTTTTATATCTACCTCTTTTTCATCGGGTTGTCCCTTACGGTAAATCAGTTTAGCACCCTGAACAACACCATCGCCATAGATTTCTTTGGTATTGTGCTCGTAGAGTATTTCAATGTTTTTGGTATTGTCAACTCGCTTTTGCATGGTTTTCGAAGCGCGCATATGATCTTTCCGCACTATCAGGTATACCTTTTTTGCCAGTCCGGCCAGATAAGTGGCTTCTTCTGCTGCAGTATCGCCACCACCTACAACACCTACTACCTGATCTTTATAGAAAAAACCATCGCAGGTGGCACAGGCCGATACGCCTGAACCTCTGTATTTTTCTTCTGACTCCAGTCCAAGGTATTTGGCCGTAGCTCCTGTAGCAATAATCAGTGTTTCGGCTTCCAGTACTTTTTTATCATCCACAGCTACTTTAAAAGGCCGTTTACTCAAATCGGCTTTGGTGGCCATACCCCAGCGCACATCTGTTCCAAAACGCTCTGCTTGTTTTTTCAGGTCTTCCATCATTTCAGGGCCGGTAATGCCTGATGGGTAACCTGGAAAGTTTTCTACTTCGGTAGTTGTGGTAAGTTGTCCCCCGGGCTCCATACCCTGATACATTACAGGCGACAGGTTTGCACGAGCGGCATAAATGGCAGCAGTATAACCTGCAGGACCGGATCCAATAATTAAACATTTAACTTTTTCAGCTTCGCCTTCGGGCCAGCCATCTTTATTCATTTCTGCTTTTTCCTCAAGATTGTCGAGTGATTTAAACAATGCCATAATATTCTATTTTTTTTAGTCAGTTAGATACAATTGTTGTACAAAGGTAATATTATTGTCAAAATGACATTTAAAAATTAAGCATCTAGATGTTTCAATATTTATGCCAAAGCCTGGAGGTAATTTTGGCAGGAAATAGCCTGGATATTTTTTTGACCATTTAAATAAAAAATCTATCTTTGCAACCGCTTTATGCGAATCGGGATGTAGCTCAGTCCGGCGCCGCTTTTACACAAACTTCGTTTGTTAGTAAAATCGAGCGTCCACGAAAAAAGACGAAATCGCAGATTTCTGTTTTTTCGGGATTAGAGTACACTCGAAATGAAAACGAAAAATATCGGGATGTAGCTCAGTCCGGTTAGAGTACTCGTCTGGGGGGCGAGGGGCCCCGAGTTCAAATCTCGGCATCCCGACTGGAAAAAGGAGGAACCGTTCAGAATTATCTGGACGGTTTTTTTGTTTATCGGGGCCCGGAATTGAATCTTTTGGAATCTCCACAATAATTAACAAAAAGGTTGCCTGATAAGGCAACCTTTTTTGTTATTTGAATTGATATAAACAATACTATTTCCTTAAGATTAACAGATTCTTGGGTTGATAATTTTAACAGTTTTATAATCTACTCTTTTGATTAAATTAATAATGCTGAAATAAGTAGTATTAAATGTTGTCAAGATCACCCCTTATTATCATTATTTCACAATTAATCTTTGTTGAAATATTTCATTTTCAGTTGTAATCTTGATTGTGTAAAATCCAGGTTCTAAATTAGAAACATAAACATTTTCTTCGTATGTATTGGCGAAACCATTCTTTTCAATTGAACCACGTGGGCTAATGATTTCGTACTTATAAGGTTTTCGTTTTTCAGATGTTATTTTAATAAGAGTTGTTGCCGGATTTGGTGAAACACTAAAATTTTTACCCACAACGTAAATGGGTTTGTGGTGCACAGCTAAAAGCTCATTATTTAAATAAATTTCAAGGTCTAAAACATAAGAACCTTCCAAAACTGACATGGCATAACATTCAGTCGCATGATTACCTGGATAAATATGAAATGCTGCAGATGGATTAGGACCTCCTTGTTTCCATTCATATTGTACCCTATAATATGGAATTAATTTAGTTTCATATTTTTCTTTTTCATTTATTTTAATTTTAGAGGGTCCTGATATAGCTAAACTCTGAGCATAACTATAAGCTGGACAGATAAAAGGTTCATTTGGTTGGATAAAAGGTAAATTGCCATTGTCTTTTAGGTCCCAATATGCAATTTCTAGATTATTATCCCACGACTCTATATAATCATCAATTTTATACACAACAGGTTCTGTGCCTGGCCATGGACTATTAACTGACTGAATCCATCCATCTTCATAAGGGAAACAGTCGAATTGCGAAATTGTGGCTGAATGTTGAGCATCTAGGATTGGGTGCTCTCCTGGATAGTAGAATGTAAGATGTGTGGCCTCTTTAGCACTACATTGCTGGAGATTAAGTTCAGATACCAATCTCCATAAATCTTGATTTGTCCAGTCATAGCTTATGGGCATAGGTACACCTAGGTATCCAACTGCTATACCCCAGGCATAGCCATGACAATTGTAAAAATCAGGAAAACCAACATGTGCCGAATCAAACTGTGGTTGGCAAAAATCACCTACAAATACTCCTGAGTGTTGTGGATATGAAATAAATTCATTCCAATCAACAAAGTTCCATTCGTTTTTGAATTTTTTCTGTGCTTCTGCAGAATTTACAAATAATGCTGCAATAATGAATAATAAAGCTAGTTTTTTCATAGTACTTATTTTTTGTTATACAAAGTAAATCTATGAAAAATTAGATTTTAATCAAATTTTTTTTCTAAAGTCAAAATAAGAGAATATTTGATTTTTGTTTCCATCGCAACAGGTCCTAAATTTGTAAAAAAATGTGCTTAGTTTTATGGAAATTAAGTCTAGGTTGAATTAAAGAACTATTCTTAGCTTATGCTGTTTTAAAAGTTGATGAGCCTGGAAAATGTAAAGCAATCTGCAATGGAGCAAAAGAGCGTGCGTGTTAACAAGTTGTTGAGTGAAATGGGGTATTGTTCCCGCCGTGAAGGCGATAAGTTACTTGAAGCTGGTCGTATCGAAATAAATGGGATGAAAGCCGGTTTGGGCGACAAAGCGAATCATACCGATGAAATAATGGTTGATGGAAAGGTAATACAATCAGATTATGATAAGCATGTGTATATCATGCTCAACAAACCACGCGGAATTGTTTCCACTACCGACACCCGGGCCGAAAAGAAAAATATTATCGACTATATCAATTATCCGAAACGGATTTTTCCCATTGGCAGGTTGGATAAGTTAAGTGAGGGACTAATCTTGTTAACCAGCGACGGTGATATCGTTAACCATATTTTGCGTGCGGAGTATAATCATGAGAAAGAGTATTTAGTTACTGTGAATAAACCCATTACACAGGATTTTATTCAAAACATGGGCAATGGGGTTCCCATTTTGGGGCAGGTCACCAAAAAATGCCATGTGGAAAAACTGAGCAAATATGAGTTTAAGATAATACTCACTCAGGGTTTAAATCGCCAAATACGGCGTATGTGCGACTATTTCGATTACCAGGTTGTTAAGTTAAAGCGTGTGCGTATCATGAACATTAAACTGGATATACCAACCGGAAAATGGCGATATTTAACCAAGAAAGAGCGACATGAGCTTTCTTTAAATACTTGATTTTTAATGATTTTTTTTATTTTAGTAAGTGGTAAGCTATATATGTTCGAATTTTAATGACTAAATACTATAAGAAATGGAAAAGCGAATATTGGGAAAAACAGGATTTGAGATTTCTGAAGTTGGATTAGGAACCTGGCAGGTTGGCGGAAAATGGGGAACCGGTTTTGATCAGAACAAAGCAGATGAAATATTAAATACCGCTGTTGATAATGGTGTCAATTTCATTGATACAGCTGATGTATATGAAGCTGGCGAAAGTGAAAAGGCTGTTGGTCGCTTGGTACGATCGCGTAGCGAGCGTATTTATGTAGCTACAAAATGTGGCAGACGATTGAATCCACATATTGATCAGGCATATCAACCCGCCGCATTGCGAAAATTTGTTGAGGATAGTCTGACAAACATGGGATTGGAAACGCTTGATCTCATTCAGTTGCACTGTCCACCAAATGAAACTTATTACCGCCCGGAAATATTTGACCTGTTCAATGCATTGAAAAAGGAGGGGAAAATACAAAACCTCGGCGTCAGTGTCGGCACAGTTGATCAGGCCTTAAAAGCCATTGAATATGAAAATGTAGCCACGATACAGATAATTTTTAACATGCTGAGGCAAAAGCCCTCTGAACACTTTTTTGCCCAGGCTGCCAGAAAAAATGTGGGAATTATAGCCCGTGTACCTTTGGCCAGTGGCCTTTTAACAGGAAAGTTTTCGACATCAACTACTTTTAACGAAGGAGATCATCGTGGCTTTAAGGAAGAAGATGCCCTTGATTATGGTGAAACTTTTGCAGGTATCGATTTCATGAAAGGCCTGGAAACCGTTGAAAAAGAAAAAAAACTTTTCCCTGAAAATTTAAACCTGGCGGCCATTGCGCTAAAGTGGATTCTGATGTTTAAAGAAATAAGTTGTGTAATTCCAGGTGCATCAAGAGTTCAGCAATTACTTGCTAATATCTCAGCATCGGAACAACCCGCTTTATCTGCGGAGCAAATGGAAAGTATCAGGCACATCTATGAGCAGAATATTTGGCCGGAGATAGCTAATAAGGAATGGTGATGTCACTGGGGTAAAGTGCTTTTTTTGTGTGTATTACAGTATTTTTAGTAACCATGCCATGATAATACCGATATAATTGCCAATGGCATATCCAATTAACCCTACGGTTAACCCGCCCAGAATTAAATTCTTGTTGTTGATTTGGCCGGCAATAACCGGGACAAAAGGAGGGGAGCATATTAATGCCACAGAGGTAACCATCATCAAATCGCCCTTAAGTTTGAATATGCGGCACCACAGCAAGTGTAAAATCAGGCTGCCAAACACAACCCAGGCGAGGTACCTGAGTAAAAATGGTGCTACCTCCTGAAAACGACTTACGTCGGCCATCGAGGCCACTGCTACGCTAAATACCAATATAAAATACATGCCGGCATTGGTTGAACTTCCGTTACGATTCATTCTTGGAATAAGGGACAATAACAGCGAAAGTGTTGTTATGGCAAGTATAACATACAGCATATTTACTTTACCATAAAACAGGAACGATGTGCCTGCTGATAAAGCAACAATTAACAGGGCCGTGCCAATGGAGCCCACATAACCGGCTAAACCTTCTTGTTTTTGATCACCCACTTCATTGTCAACCAGCTTTGCTTGTTCTGACTTACCCAGCCATTTTACAAACCATCGCTTACCAATTGTAAATAAAAACAGCAGGTAAATACTCGACAACAGCATATCGTAGGTATTCAACAAAACGAAATGTTCAGGTGCCACATCCAAAGCTGTTTGAATACTTGCCAAATTTGGCGTGCCACCCGTATAAACACCTACCAGCATACCTGAAGTTTTCCACATATCCGGCTGCATGTCGCCCCAAATGAGGTATCCGCTACTTACGGTGATAATAACGGCCACAAGGCCTCCCAAAAAACACTTGAGCACCGGCCCTGTTGTATGAATGAGCTCACGTAATTTAACGGTGAATAGAAGTAACGGGATAGCCAGCAATACGCTTATTCCGGAGAATGTTTCCTGGAAGTTATATAGACTTGTTGGTATGAGACCAATATTTCCTGCTACAATACCAATAAGATAGGCTAAAAAGATACTACCGGTTTTGCGGAAAATATCATATTTATTGATTAGAAAGTATATGATAAATGGTATTATCAGATAAAATACGGCAAGTACAATATAATAAACGGTTATTTCCATTTTATACCAAAAGCGCCAAAATTAGCAAATATTTACCCTTGTTTAACAAAAAAAGAAATATTATCTTTCCAAAAACTCAATAATACCAATGCGCATAATATTTGTTTGGCTTATCTTTCTTAGCTTACCCCTTTACTCTGATGCAGATAATGAAATTTTATTCAGTCAGCAAAGTGAAATTGATATTTCGGATAATATAAAAATATTTAAACCTGGTGCTGGTTTCAAAGAGATTAATGATGTACTTTTTATTGATCATCTTTTCACTGAAAATAACCACCGGCTTCTCAATATCAATGCGCGTGACAGTATAATATGGACAAAATTTGAGATACGAAATGTAAATCAGTATCCGGTAAGCATTCTTTTGGAGTATCGCAATGCTAATATCCAGGAAATATATTTTTACATTAAAAAGGAACTTTTACTCATTCACAAAAAACAAACAGGGGCCAAATTTCCATTTTATCAGAGAAACATCAAGTCAAGATTTTTTGTACAGCAATTTACATTAGAGCCAGGCATCAAATACACCATCTTTACAAAAGTAATTAATCAAAATAACCGGATAAAAATTCCGGTAAATCTATATGATCAGCAAGGTTTTAATCGACGTACATCAATAGATAATCTCCAGTCCGGTCTTTTTTATGGTATTTTTTTCACTTTGCTGCTGACGGCATTTTTGTTTCTAATTCTAAAATTTCATGTGCGTAGCCAGTTATTCTACATGTTGTATATGCTATCGTTCATGATTTTATTTTTCTTATTGGATGGCTTTGCATCCCAATATCTGTTATTTGAAAACCCGGGCATTACGAGTTCTGTAACTAAAGTTTTTCCATTTATTATTATTGCTGCTTTTGCTGGACTCACCTATCAATATTTCCGTTTTTATGAAAACTGTGGGTTTTTTAGGAAAGTGGTAACTGGTGTGTTAATCAGCGATGCTTTAGTGCTTGCACTGGCTTTGATATTCAGATTCAATGTGCAGATCATCATGATTTCTATAATGCTCATTTCTCTGGCTTTAATTGGGGGAATTGTTATTCATCAAAGAAAAAATAAAATAAATGATCCCAGTCATGCGTATTTCAAATGGGCTATGGTGGTATCATTTTTCATCATTTTATTATTTGGGTTACAACATTTCTTATATCATTATGGATACAACGATTTTCAGATACTCATAAAAATTGCAGTGATAGTACAACTATCATTAGTAGCATTATCGTATTATAAGCGGTTGCAGATTAGTCACTCAAGAGCGCAGCAAAACAACATACGCAACCTTGAAAAATTAAATAAAGTAATAGAACAGCATAACGCCGATTTGGAGAAAAAGGTTGCCGAGCGTACACAAACCCTGGAATATAAAAATGCGCAGTTGGAGGAACACATGGCAGAAAATAAAGCCATAACAGAAGAGCTTCATAAGCAGCGCGATGAAATGGAAAAACTTAATAAAGAGCTTGAAAAGGCATTTAAAAAATCTACCGCAGATCATGTTCGGTTGCAAAAAGCCATGTTTGAAAATGAGGAGCAGCAACAAAAACTGGAGGAATCATTTAACGAAATAAGCCAGAAGAATAAAACACTGGAAACACAAAACGAAGAAATAAGAGCCCAAAGCGACAAAATTCAGGAGCAACATCATTTACTCGAAATTAAAAACCGCGATATTACAGATTCCATTATTTATGCTGAACGCATACAAAACTCCATACTACCTCCGTTAAGGACTATCAGACAGGTTTTTCCGGAAAGTTTTATTTATTTTAAACCTAAAGAAAGGCTCAGTGGTGATTTTTACTGGTTCGACTCCAGAAAAGAAAATGGAGAAACCGTATATATGGTAGCAGCGGTAGATTGCACAGGGCATGGTGTTCCTGGAGCTTTAATGTCCATTATTGCAAAAGACGGACTCAATGATGCTGTAAATGGTAAAAAAATAGAAGATCCGGGCCAAATTATTCATCATCTCAATCAGATAACCATCGACACACTTAATAAAGAAAAAAACGAAGATTATCTGAAAGATGGGATGGACTTATCATTTGTTAAAATTGTGCCCGGCAAAAAGAAAATTTATTTTGCAGGAGCACGAAATCCATTGTATCTTATAAGAAATAATGAATTAGAAGTATACGATGGTAGTGTTTTTTCAGCCGGTACATTAGCACTGGAGAATTTACCTGTAGATTTTAAAACTCAGGAAATTGATTACCTTGAAAACGATATGATTTATTTGTTTTCTGATGGATTTGCTGATCAGTTTGGAGGAGAGAACGGACAAAAATTCAGATATAGGCGGTTTAAAAAAATGATGAGCAAAGTTGTTAATTTACCCATTGAAGAACAGAAAGAACGAATAGATGAAATATTTTCAAATTGGAAACGAGATTGGGAGCAAATTGATGATGTTTTGATAATGGGAATTCGCTTATGAAATTGTTGTATTAAAAACGGATTATGGAAATATTAAACAATCCTCATATAATTGCTTCTTTTTTGGCTGAAATGCCTGTTATATACATCCTTTTGGCTGTGATAACGGCATTGGTAATATGGTTAATTATAGAAAACCTTAAAAGCCGGAGAACAAGTTTTGGCTTTGGCGGAAAAAATAACGCCCTGGCCATGTCTACTTTCAATAAAATTAATTTCATTACCTTATTTTACGATTTTTCTTATCAACTGGTGGGTATGAACGACACAGCCAAAAAACATTTTGGTGAACTCGAACTACTGGATGATTTAAATGTAAAGCCGCTCGATCAGGTGTTTGATAATACAAATTTGTTAAATTATTTAGATGAACTATTAGTAAAAGAGACACCCCAAAAGTTCCGGGTCGATATTGAAGCTGGAAACAAACGGCATTATTACGATGCCACACTCTTTTCAATTGATGATAGTCAAAATATCAGTAAAAAAATTATTCTTATTCTGCATGAAACAACTGAGATGCAGGAGAAACTAAATGAAAGGGAACAGCAACTCAGAGGCAACAAAGAGGAGTATTTGCAACTGGCAGCTGACAAAAAAGATATTGAAGATCAAAAGGTTGAGCTTGAAAAAGCCTTTAAACACAGCAGCAAACACCACATTCAATTGCAAAAAGCCTTATTGGAAAATGAGCGGCAGCGCAAACAGTTGCAAGAAGCGGTTGAGCTTATCAATAAACAAAAAGAAGAGCTTAAAAATGCCAATGAAGAAATTAAGCACCATGCCCGGATGAAAGAAATTTTCTTTGCCAATACGAGTCACGAAATCCGAACACCGCTCAACGCAATTATTGGTTTTACCAACCTTCTGATTCAAATGGGAGCCAGCCAGAAGCAATTGGCATATTTGCGCAATATTAAGGCATCCGGAGACAATTTACTCATTGTACTGAACGATATACTTGATTTCTCTAAAATAGAAGCAGGCAAGATGACTTTTGAACATATCTCATTTCTGCTAACAGAGCAAATCGATTACCTCATTAATACCATGCAGGTTAAGGCTGATGAGCGAAATATCGAACTTAAGCACTATGTTGACCCAAATTTGCCTGAAGTGCTCATTGGCGACCCAACACGCTTAAACCAGATTCTGATGAACCTTATTGGCAATTCGATAAAATTTACCGAAAGCCAGGGGGTTGTCGAACTGCGCATTACCGAGAAAAGCCGCAACGATACAAAGGTTGAAATGAAATTTGAAGTAAAAGACAACGGAATAGGCATTTCAAAAGAAAAAATCAGCCGGATATTTAACAGCTTTACACAAGCAGAAAATGAGACTACCCGAAAATATGGCGGAACAGGGCTTGGCTTAGCGATTGTTAAACAGTTGGTTGAGTTACAGGATGGAGAAATTTTTGTTAGTAGCGAGGTGGGTAAAGGATCTGTCTTTACATTTTATATTCCTTTTGCTATTGGACATTTTTCAAGCATTAAACGGCAATCGGCCAATGCGGAGAAGCAGCTTAAGCATCCTGAGGCCATTCGCCTTTTATTGGCAGAAGACAATAAAATAAACCGGCAACTGGCAATCGACACCATTAAAAACTGGGAAAATGATATTAAAATAGATATAGCTGAAAATGGTAAGCAGGTTATAGATTTATTAAGAAATAATGCATATCAAATGATCTTTATGGATATTCAAATGCCAGAAATGGATGGCATAGAAGCCACAAAATATATTCGTGAAGATATGCCCGATGATATTAAAAATATTCCAATTATAGCCATGACAGCCCATGCCTTGAAAAATGAACGCGATCATTTTATTGAAGTAGGTATGGATGATTATATTTCAAAACCATTTGCACCAGAAATACTCACCCATAAAATTACCTTTTATTCAAGTGACGAAATACAGGGAAAAGTTAAGAATGGAGAAAAATTTAAATCCATACTTGATAAATTCGAAAACAATGAGTCTGATTTAAAAACTTATGCCCCCAAAGCTGAAGCAGGTGATTATGAGTATTTAGATTTAAGTTACCTGGAAAAAATATACAAAGGCGATTATAAACGTATTCATAAAATTCTGAAGATGTACCTGGCCAGCGTAAAAAATGAAATTGAAGAAGTTGCAAGTTCTTATGAAAAAGGAAATTATGAGGTGACACGGGCCAAATCTCATACCCTAAAGCCTAAAATGACCTACTTAGGATGTCAGAAATTATTCGAACGTGCAAAAAATATTGAACAAACCATTAAACAAAATGGTGATGTTGAACCTTTACTAGATGATGTTAAATTTTTAATGGAGCAATGGCACAAAGTTGAAGAAGAAATTAAAACTATTGTGAATAATTAACATTTTATTGACGTGAACAAAGCGTATATTTTTTTAATTTTGTAAAAAATATAATGATATGAGTGACAAAAACACAATATTACTTGTCGATGACGATTTTATCTTCCTTGAAATGCTTAAAGAATCATTAGTTGACGAAGATAAATACAATATTATTGGCTTTCAATCGGGGGAGGAGTGTTTAAATCATCTTCACCTGAAACCAGCTGTTATTGTGTTAGATTATTTTCTCAATAGTGAAAATCCAAATGCTAAAAATGGTCTTGATGTATTGAAGGAAATTAAGAAACGCGATAGCAAGGTAAAGGTAATTATTTTATCTGGTCAGGAGGATGGCAACCTTGTATATGACTTTGTGCGTGAGAATGCAGCAAATTATGTGGTGAAAGACGATAATGCTTTTGACAATATTAAGAAAGCAATTGAAAATGCTTTGTAAACAATAAAATATCGAACAATAAAAACGCCTGGTTTTTTGCCAGGCGTTTTTTAATGGAAATATTTCAGATTATTCTCTCATATCAATTAACTCTGCATCGGGGTGCGCCGCTTTGTCAAATGCAAACATCGAATCTTTCATTGGAATATTTGTTTTAAAAGAATCAATGGTTACAGTTACACGCGTGCCGTTTTTGGCAAAGTATTTAAACCCTTTTATTTCATCCCTGGCTACATTGACGTATAATTTTATTTTAAAGTATTCAACATCAGTGTCTTCAGGGACTAATTCAATTTCGATAGCTTCATCGCCATTGAATTTGGTTTTACCTTTATATAAATACTTAAAGTCATCTTCGTAAATAGTAAAGATTTCCTGCGGGTTATCGAAAATGTTTTCAGATGCCATTTCGTTATTTACAGCAAAAAGATTCACTTCCATCACATCTGGCATGTATACCCACTTGTGTTCCCCATTAAAGTAGGTAATGGCATCCATAAATTTGAGCTTATACTTTTCACCTTTTTGCCAAAGCTGGCCTTTGTATTCCTCTTCCATGTCGGAACTTTTGTTTACGGCTTTTGAGGTAAAATCAGCTTTAATTGTAGTGTAAGCTTTAGTTGCAGCAGAAAGCTCATCGAGCACTTCCCGTGCTTTGGGGTCTTGTTGTGCTGAAGTGCTTAAAATCAGCATAAAAAGGCTTGCCCACGTTAATAATAATTTCATACCTTATTGTTTAAATTTCTATAGTTTACTCAAATGTTGTTCCAAAGCGTATTCATCCGGTATTAAAACTTGCCTGGCCTTCGATCCTTCAAACGGGCCAACTATTCCGGCTGCTTCCAATTGGTCTACAATTCGTCCTGCCCGGTTGTAGCCAATGGAAAATTTGCGCTGAATAAGCGAAGTGCTGCCTTGCTGGTGAACTACTATCAAACGGGCAGCGTCTTCAAACAGGGTATCGCGTTTCTCAAGGTCGGCCATGCCGGCGCTTCCACTTTCATGCTGTAGCTCTGGCAGTTCATAGGGTTGGCCATACGACTGCTGTTCGGAGATATGATCCATGATTTTTTCCAGTTCAGGCGTGTCTACAAATGCACACTGCAAACGAATGGGTTCTGCACCCGTAGAAATAAGCATATCGCCGCGGCCAATAAGTTGGTTTGCGCCCGGACCATCGAGAATTGTTTTGGAATCGACGCCTGATATAACCCTGAAAGCAATACGGGCAGGGAAGTTAGCTTTTATTACACCTGTAATGATGTTGGTGGTAGGTCGCTGGGTTGCAATAATCAGGTGTATACCAATGGCTCTGGCTTTCTGGGCCAGCCTTGCAATTGGCATTTCAATTTCTTTACCTGCTGTCATAATCAGGTCGGCATACTCATCTACCACAATTACAAAATAGGGTAGGAAACGATGCCCGTTTTCGGGATTAAGCTTACGCTCAATAAATTTTTTGTTGTACTCTTTTAAACTTCTTGCATGTGCATTTTTAAGCAGGTCGTAGCGGTTATCCATCTCTACAGTCAGTGAGTTGAGTGTATCGATAACCTTTTGTGTATCTGTGATGATCGGTTCTTCGGCATCAGGCACCTGCGCCAGAAAATGCTTATCAATTTTATTGTATAGTGATAATTCTACCTTTTTCGGATCAACGAGCACCAGTTTGAGTTCGGCAGGGTGCTTTTTATAAAGCAAGCTGGTTAATATTACATTTAATCCAACAGACTTACCCTGACCGGTGGCACCGGCAACGAGCAGGTGTGGCAGTTTGGTCAGGTCCATCACGAAGGTTTCATTGGTGATGGTTTTTCCCAGGGCTACGGGTAACTGCATATCAGACTCCTGAAAGCGTTTTGAAACAATTACAGAATGCATTGAAACTATTTCAGGGTTTTGGTTCGGTACTTCGATGCCCACTGTCCCCTTTCCAGGCATTGGAGCAATTATTCGTATACCAAGTGCTGCCAGACTCAGTGCTATATCATCTTCCAGATTTTTAATTTTTGAAATACGAACACCAGGAGCCGGAATTATTTCATAAAGTGTTACTGTTGGGCCAATGGTGGCTTTTATTTTGTCGATGGTAATATTGTAGTTGCCAAGTGTTTCTACAATTTTTTGTTTGTTGGCCTCCAATTCTTGCTGACTAACTCGTTGTGGGTAATTTTTTTGTTCAATCCGGGGCAACATGTCGAAGGTTGGCATTTTGTAGTGTTCCAGATCCCGTCTGGGATCGTATTTACCTTGCCGTTCAAGTGGTCTGGATTTTTTCACAACCTCTTCATCTCTGGCTTCCTCTACTTCCATGCCTATCTCATGCTCATCTTTATCTTGATGCTTTTTTTCTTCCTGGTCAGTTTGGTTTCTATTTTCGTTTTCGTGATATTTTACGTTAATATCAATAAGGTTGTCATCAAAGCCGCTCTCGTTGGTTTGTGCGTGAGGCTTGTTTTCTGTTTCTTCCTCTTCATCCAGTGAATCAGGCTCCGGTTGCGGCATATAATCAGTTTCTTCTGATGCAGGTGTTTCTTCTACTTCAAAGTCAATGCCGTCTGCTGATTCTTTTTTACTTTCATCAGGTTCTTCATAGGTTTCATTGTCAGCCCTGGAAGATTCTTCCTCCTGATTTTCATTCAGGTAACTTTCTTCATCAGTTGCGGGAGTTTCCTCCGAATCCACTGTAGTTTTATTTGTGAGGCGAATGTTTTCAACTTTTGTTTTTAGCAATAAATAAAGCTGTCTGAAGCGGTAAACCACAAAAACAAAAGTAATGAGCAATAAAAACAAGATAGTGCCGGCTTTACCCAAAACAGTATTAAGCCATTGGGTTATAAAATAACCATGTCCACCGCCAAGAATAAACCACTTTTCACCAAAAAAATATCCTAAAAATGCTGAGGTGAGAATGATGATTATAAGTGTATTTTTGGTGGTTTGCCAGAATGGTAGTGGTCTAATTTTCCAAAGATGCAATCCGGCAAGAAAAGTAATGAGTAAAAAGCCCAATGATGCTATCCCAAACCATTTATGAATAAAAAGTGAGGCCAGCACGAGTCCGGCTTTACCTGCCCAGTTAGCAATAGTGGCTCCTGCCTGGTCGTAAATCTCTCCAACACTTAAATCTACCATACTTTGGTCTTCTTTCCAGGTGAGGAAATAAGAAACGAAGGCCAGCAGGGCAAATAAGGAAAAAAATATAAAGAATAGACCTGTGATCAGGCGGAGACGCTCATCAGTGTATGAATTTTTTTTTCTTTTTTTTCTGTTTCGGGCCATCTTCAACTTTCATTTAGCGTATGCAAAAATATAAGAAATAATCGAGATTGAAAGTAAATTGAGACGCTCTTTGGCACACTAAATGGCATTAAGTTCATTAAAAAAATCTGACATTTCTTTTCTTGAAAGTTTTTTGTAGCTGGAAGGAACGGCAAAGGTTGTTTCCGGAAAAACCGTATCGCGATATGCTTTAAAATCAAGGCGCAAAGGAATACCTTTAAATTCCATTCTAAACTGCATCAGTACACCCGGAATCTCAGAAAATGGATTATTACGGTTTGGACTGGGTATTTTTATTTCATCGGTGTAAAGTAAGTCAAATTCAGTAGCAACACTGTCGTTCATGTATACTTTCGCATGTTTGCAATTAAACCCCTTGTATAGTGTATCTTTCTCTGAATATTCAATATTTTTAATGTTCAGCGTTTCAAAAGCTAAAGGAGCATCCCTTAAGTGACGCACATAATAATACTTTTTGTCCAGAAGCTTCATCATTAAAACATTTGTACTGTCTTCAAGGTCAGACATTTGTATGCTTTTAAATATGCCCATCCAACCTTGTATTTGTGTAAGTATCTTTTGATCTTTAAAATAGAAATCCATTGATGTAGGCATTAGATTAATCAATGGATTATCGTCCGGCGATTGATCGTAAGTAATGTTATATTCAATTACACCCTCATTATCGTGTGTGCAACTGCTAAATAAAACAATGATTATTAATGAAAAAAATAATGTTCTAAGCGAAACCATGTAATTAACTGTTAAAAATTTAAAGATAAGGATTCTTTCGTACTGGGCCTTGTATTATGAGAAAAAGTTAAGCCATTTAAATTGATATTAAACAATATTCAACCAAAAATTAAAACTAACTTTTTGATTTTTTGTTAAATAGGTGTGGAATCAAAATATTTAAAAACATATTACGGGGAGAAAAAAAATATTAGCTTTGTGTCTTTCAAAAATGCAATCGTTTGAATTTTTGCTCCGGAATTTAATTGTCCGGCTGTTATTTTATTTTTTGGTATTTAATGAAATTTAAAAGTGAATTATGAAAAAGTTAGCAGTTGTTGCATTAGGTGGTAATGCATTACTCAGAGGAAATCAGCGGGGAAATGCTGAAGAACAGTTGGATAACGTAGCGGCCACACTGGAAAACCTTGTTTATTTAGTCAAAGAGGGCTATGACGTGATTATTTCGCACGGAAACGGCCCACAGGTTGGTAACCTGTTAATGCAATATGATGCGGGTGATGAAAAATATGATATTCCGCAATTCCCACTTGACGTGGCAGTTTCTATGACACAAGGGTCTATTGGTTATATGATTGAACGTTCGTTGCGTAACATCTTACGTAAATATAATCTCAAAAAAGATATTATTACTATGGTTACGCAGGTTGTGGTTGATAAAAATGACCCGGCTTTTCAGAATCCTACAAAACGAGTTGGTAAAATTTACACCAAAGAGCAGGCTGATGAATTAAATAAAGCCAACGGATGGGTATTTAAAGAGGAAGTAAAAACCGATGGCGGATGGCGCCGTGTAGTACCATCGCCTATGCCCAAAGACGTTATGAATACAGAGTCGGTAGAAGAAATGGCTCGTGAAGGAAAAATTGTAATTACTGTTGGTGGAGGTGGTGTACCTGTTTATATTGATGATGATGGAGACGTACAACCAACAGAAGCTGTAATTGATAAAGATGCAGCCTCTGCTGTACTGGGCGAAAAAGTAAAAGCTGATGAGTTTTATATTCTCACTGATGTGCCTTTTGTTTCTATCAATTACAAAAAACCAAATGAGGAACAGATTGAGTTCCTTAATTATGCCGATACTGTAAAACATATGGACAACGGCATGTTTGCAGAAGGCAGCATGGCACCAAAAATTAAAGCATGCTTGCGTTTTATCGAAGGCGGAGGAGACAAATCTGTAATTACTGAGGCTACTAAGCTCGAAGATAGGAGCTATGGTACAAAAATTACAATGGAATACGAAGACTAATATTTGATTGTTGGATATTGTGCTTCGACAAGCACAGCAATTAATTTGATGTTTGATTTTCGAAATTTGATTTTATAAACAACTTTAAAACAATACTATTATGCCTGTAAACTTAAGAAACCGCAATTTCCTGAAGTTACTGGATTATACTCCGGAGGAAATACATTTCTTGCTCGACCTTTCAATGAGCCTGAAAAAAGCAAAATATGCCGGAACCGAACAGCATAGACTAACGGGTAAAAATATCGCCCTGATATTTGAGAAATCTTCTACTCGTACACGCTGTGCTTTTGAAGCGGCTGCATATGACCAGGGAGCCCATGTAACTTATCTTGGACCTACCGGCAGTCAAATCGGTGCCAAGGAATCTATGAAAGATACTGCCCGCGTTTTGGGCCGCATGTACGATGGTATTGAGTATCGTGGTTTTGGCCAGGAAGTGGTTGAAGAATTGGGTAAACATGCAGGTGTGCCTGTTTGGAATGGTTTAACCAATGAATTTCATCCCACACAAATTTTGGCCGACTTCCTTACCATGATGGAATATAGTGATAAGCCGCTGCGCAAAGTGAAATTTGCATATGTAGGCGATGCACGCAACAATATGGGTAATTCCCTGATGATTGGTGCGGCCAAAATGGGTATGGATTTCCGCGGTATTGCACCAAAAAGCGTTCAACCAACAGATGACCTTGTAAATCAGGCCAATGAAATAGCCAAAGAAACTGGTGCTACCATTACCATCACCGACGATGTAGCTAAAGGCGTGAAAGACGTAGATTTTATTTACACCGATGTTTGGGTATCAATGGGTGAACCAGAAGAGGTTTGGAAAGAGCGCATTGAGCTACTTAAACCTTATCAGGTTAACATGGATATGATTAACAAAACCGCTAACCCGAATGTAAAATTCATGCATTGCTTACCAGCCTTCCACAACCGCGAAACTAAAATTGGTGCGGATGTGTACCAGAAATTCGGTATCGAATCTATGGAGGTAACAGACGAGGTGTTCGAGAGCAAACATTCTGTTGTGTTCGACGAAGCCGAAAACCGCATGCATACCATTAAAGCAGTAATGGTTGCTACATTGGGACAATAATTAAAAGCTGAAATATTATTTAAAAGGCTGTCCTATACTTTTTGGACAGCCTTTTTTATAGTAATTTCAGAGCCCCGTTCGGAAAAATGATACTTTCCTGTTTTGTGCAATGCATGACCCAGTTTAGGGTTTTTAGATTTGTGAGTTGAATTTTAAAGTATTCATTTATTCACTAAACTTTTTTTCTTGAAAAAAAAAGTTGCAAAAAATTCAAGATCA
>NZ_JBSRDC010000031.1:0-47203 GCF_055145285.1 Salinivirga sp.
GATCAATATGGAAAACCTTATTGTACCGCAGGCCATTGAGTTGCCAATGCGTCGGACTGTGGGCATCGAAATGGCCGTTCGTTTCGATTCACACAATCCAAACGCTAAGAGCAACTCAACGAACTACTGTTTCGATTCCCACTACCCTGGGAGGGTCGAACGGTTTTACCACTAACCTGCTGATCGCATTGAAACGTTTTCAATTTAAGATTAAAAAAAAACGAATTATCGGTTAACCAATAAGCAACGAAATACGTTATATTTGAATAAACTTAAAGACAATAAAAATGCAGATCGCTGAATTAAAATTGGAATTATTTCGAAGAATTGACAGTTTATCTGAAAAGGAACTTTTTGCTTTTTACGTTCACATCAAAGATTTTTTGGATACTACAAAAGATTATACATTATCGCATGGAGAAGAAAAAGCAATACAAGAAGCCGAAGAAGCAACAGGTCACAAATATACACATGACGATATTGTAGCAGAAGCAAAAGCAAAATATCCCAACTTCAATATCAAATGAGAGAAAGATCATATGGAATAAGTATGCACGTTTAGACTACTATAAAAACATAGATTACTTATTAAAAAGCTGGAATGAGACAGTAGCACAAAACTTCATTGATGCTGTTCGCAATACAATTGAAATACTGGAAACGGATCAATTTGGGTTTCAAAAAACAAATCGGCCAAATATTAGGCGTGTGGTACTTACCCCTCAAATCACATTGTTCTATAAAGTTTATGAGGAGCATTCTGTTGAGCTTCTTCGTTTTTGGAACAATTATCAGAATCCCCAAAAAACCAATATATAAAATACTTGAATTTTGAATTGTGACGACTAATGGGAGCCCGTCTCCGGGTTGGTCTCCTATTTTGTTTTTTTCATCGCCGGCGCTCTTCACTAATCTCACAACTGGCGGAAGAACCTCCTACGCCTGGACGGTGCAATCCGATCGAGCGGATTTGCAATCCGTTCGCGATGTGAACCGCCAACACTCGACCGGTGCGGGTTTTATACGAAACGGTCATATACGGCAAATTAAACGAAATTACCTGCCCAGCCATCGAATCGTGGTGGCGTCTTTGACTATAATTTATCGTAAAACCGGAGATGCAGCATGGCGCGTAGGCAGGCGGCGGTCTCGCTTGATGCGAGCCTGCCGCTGCGGGTTTTTTCCAGCCCGTACCTCATCAAATCAACTTCATAACTTTTGCTTAACAATAAATTCCTGTCACCCGGTAATTTTTGGCCCGAAAATTGAATACCCAGAACCCAGCGGAAACTTTCAATGGGTAAAACGTTTCTTAAGTGTTAGTCTATGCATGACAAATTAGAAGAAATAATAGTCGAATCAGCACGCCTCTTCAGGCAATATGGCGTAAGGAGTGTCTCGATGGAAGACATTGCTCGTGGGCTGGGAGTGTCGAAAAAAACACTTTATCAATACGTAAGCAACAAAAACGAGCTGGTAGAAAAAATTTTAGATTATTCCTCTCAGCGCCAGGTAGCTTTACTTGAAAAAGTAACGAAAAAAGGCACAAATGCCATTGATGCCCTGCTTGAAATGAGCCAGTTAATAAACGAAGAGATGGAACTCTTTACTCCGGCGGTATCATTTGATCTACAAAAATACTACCCGGAAATTTTTCGTAAGCATATGAAGCAATCACAAAAATTTGCCTACAATGCGGTTTACCAAAATCTTAAACAGGGCATGAAGCAAGGACTTTACCGCAAAGAAATAAACCCGGAAGTTGTGGCAACGCTCTACATCAATAAAGTTGAAGATATGCACGATCCGGATTTCTTCAGTAAAAACAACATCACCTTTGAAATAATTTTTGAAACTATGTTCGAAAACCATGTGCGGGGCATAGCCAATCAAAAAGGGATTGAATATTTCGAAAAACGCAAAAAAGATTACCATTTTAAATAACCTAAAACCATGAGAAAATTAATTGTTTTACCAGTCATTATGCTGTTTTCTGTTTTGGGATGGGCTCAAAATGAAGCATCTCAGGCCACCGACAGTGTAATGTCGCTCCAGCAGGCGATCGATTATGCGCTGGAGCACAACCACGATGTGCAAAAAGCGGAACTGGAAGTACTGAAAGCCAAAAAGAAAGTATGGGAAACCACCGCTATTGGGCTACCGCAAGTATCGGCCTCAGCAGCATACTCTTACATGCTCACCGTACCTGACGCGTTGGAGCAATTTTCCAGCCTGGGTGACATGTTTGAACCAATTTACCAGGCCATAGGTACGAATTCAACAGCATTGGTCAATGCCGGTCTGCTGGACCCGAATGCTGTTCCGCAAGGTCCTTCAGACGGAGGAGGAGAATCTGCTTCAACAGACGACCTGCGAACCACAGCAACACTCGACGTTTCGGTCTCGCAGCTCATTTTTAACGGTTCTTATATTGTGGGTTTGCAGGCTTCCAAAACCTACAAACAACTATCCAAATACATGGAGCAACAATCCATTGTCGATTTAAAAGAGACCGTGACCAATGCATATACCGGTGTGCTCATTGCCAAAGAGAGCATGCAGGTACTGGATGAAATACTCAAGGCCACACAGGAAAGCATAAAAGAAATGGAGGCAATGTATGAAGAAGGTTTTGTAGAAAATACAGACGTGGACCAATTACGCCTTACAGCGGCAAGCATTGAAACCAACAAAAAAAATCTTGAGTTACAGACAAAAATAGCCAAAGAGATGCTTAAACTCTCGCTTGGCATGGACCTGGAACACCAGCTGCAACTTGCCGACGACCTCGATGCGGTGATGACCAAAAAAAATGTAACCACTGCCAAAGATTTCGACTTCGATGTAACCCAAAACATCAACTATCAATTACTCGAAACCCAGGAAAAGTTAAAAGAGCTGGACGTAAAAAATGTAAAAGCCGAGTTTCTGCCCACAGTCGCTGCATTTTACAACCACCAGGAAAATTTTAACGACAAAGCATTTAACCTGCAACCCCCCGATGTAGTGGGAGTCAATGTCGAAATACCTATTTTTACCAGCTGGGGACGCATGTCGAAACTTAAGCAACGGGAAATTGAACTGGAGCAAACCCGGCACGATAAAGCCAATGCCGCCAACGGATTAAAGATACAATACAGGAACACCCTGAATCAATATTTAACAGCGCTAAACACCTACGACAATAATAAATCGAACATGGATTTAGCCAAACGTATTTATGAAAAAACACAGATGAAATATAAAGAGGGCGTTTCGACCAGTTTCGACCTATCTCAGGCTCAAAGTCAATATTTGCAGGCACAAAGCAACTATTTTCAATCTATTATGAAATTAATTGAAGCTAAAACAAGCCTGGATAAGCTCTCGCATCAGTATCAACCTATAAACAATTAACCTTAAAACCACCATAAAAATTTACAGCGATGAATAAACTATTAATCATTCTGACTACAATTGTGCTGGCCACAACAGCATGTACAAAAGATAAAAATGCTCAACTCAGAGACCTGAAAGCTGAGCGTGATCAGCTAAATGCCAAAATCACAAACCTTGAGAAAGAATTGTCTCAAAGTGGTGAATTAAAAAAGCACGTAAATAAAACCTATGTGAATATCAGGGAGGTAAATCCGGTCATATTCCGCCATTATGTTGAAGTAAAAGGCAGCGTTGAAAGCGACAATAATATTTTTGTTCCTGCAGAACAACCTGGCATTTTAACAGATGTGTTGGTAAAAGAAGGGCAAATGGTCAAAAAAGGACAATTAATGGCCAAAATTGATGATGAAATCATTCAGCGACAAATTGCACAGCTCGAAACCAACCTTGAACTGGCCACTACCGTGTATAAAAGGCAGAAACGTTTGTGGGAAAAAGAAATCGGTTCCGAAATTGAATATCTGCAGGCCAAAACCAATAAAGAATCGGCCGAAAAGCAACTACATGTATTGCAAAAGCAATTGGAAATGACCCGCATAGAGTCTCCAATAAATGGAATGGTCGACGAAATTTTGATTAAAGAAGGTGAGATGGCAGCTGCCGGCAAATCCGGAATTCGCGTTGTAGGAACCGGAAAATTAAAAATTAAGGCCAACCTTTCCGAGTCCTATTTTGAACAGGTAACCCAGGGCGATACCGCTATGGTAAGCATTCCATCTCTGAATACCGATTTCGAAAGTCCGATTTTTGCTGTTGCCCGCGCCATTGACGCCGGCAACCGTACTTTTGGTATCGACATTCGTCCGCCGCATAACCTGGATATTATGCCCAACATGCTGGCTGTAGTTACAGTTAATGACTATACAAACCGCAATGCCATAACAGTACCGGTAAATGTGGTACAGACCGACAATGAGGGTGAATTTCTGTTCGTAGCCAAAAAACAGGGTGATAAATGGATTGCAGAACGTCGCTCCGTAAAAGTGAACAAAAACTATAAAGGGAAAGCCGAAATATTAAGCGGTGTAAATGCCGGAGACAAAATCATTACTTCCGGCTACCAGGATGTAGCCAATGGACAGGTAATTACCCTTGAACAATAAACCCTTAAACCATTAATTATGAGTAATAGAAGTTTTAAACTCACTAATTTTGCCGTCGATAACCGTATTACCGTCTATTTTTTCACGGTACTGATGATTATCTCGGGAATATGGGCCTATCAAAGCACACCCAAAGAGCAGTTTCCCGAGGTGGTATTCCCCTATTTCATGGTAAATACGATATACCCGGGCACCTCACCCTCCGATATGGAAAACCTGGTTACAAGACCACTTGAAAAACAACTCAAAAGTATCAATGGAATAAAAAACCTGACCAGTAAATCACTGCAGGACGTTTCTCTCGTCGTAATTGAATTTGAAACCAATGTGGACCAGCAAAAAGCAAGTCAGGATGTGAAAGATGCTGTTGACAAAGCCAAACCAGATTTGCCCGACAACCTGCTTGATGACCCTGAAGTTACCGAAATTGATTTATCGGAATTCCCCATACTGAACATAAACCTATCAGGAGACCTGAGTTTAGTGCGCATTAAAGACCTGGCCGAAGAGCTGCAAGACGATATTGAAGGAATGGAAGAAATAACACGCGTTGATATTGTAGGAGCTTTGAACCGTGAAATTCAAATTAATGTAGACCTCTACAAAATGCAGGCAGCCGGGGTTACATTCCAAACCATTGGAGAAGCCGTTGCACAGGAAAACATGACCATTTCTGGTGGTCAGGTAGATGTTGGTGGTATGGAACGTACAATGCGCGTCGTAGGTGAATTTCAGGATGTAAAAGAAATCGAAAATATCGTACTACGCGATGGTTTGTTCCTAAAAGATGTAGCATCTGTAGTAGATGGTTATGAGGACAGAGAAGACTATGCCCGCCTTAACCAGGATGACGTTATTACATTGAACGTAATTAAAAAATCGGGGAAAAACCTCATTCGGGCCATTGATAAAATCAAAGTAATGTTGGCCGATTTTGAAGAGAGGGCTCCTCAAAACCTCGAAATTACTCCCACAGGCGACCAAAGTGATATGACACGCAATAATGTGAGCAACCTTTTCAATACCATTATTCTTGGATTTTTGGTTGTGGTGGTCGTACTGATGTTTTTCATGGGTGTAGACAATGCCTTATTTGTAGCAGTCGCCATCCCGCTATCGATGCTCGTGGCATTTATATTCCTGCCCGTAGCTGACTTTACGCTTAACATGGTTGTGCTGATGGCACTCATACTTGTTTTGGGTATTGTGGTAGACAACTCCATTGTGGTGGTCGAGAATATTTACCGGCACTATATGAACACACCCAACCTGCCCATTGCACCTGCCGTAAAACGCGGTGTGGGAGAAGTAGCCATTCCTGTTTTTTCAGGTACCCTAACCACCATGGCCCCATTCTTCCCACTCATTTTCTGGACAGGAATTATGGGGCAATTTATGATGTACATTCCGGTAACCATTATCATCACGCTGGCAGCATCAATGCTTGTGGCCTATACCATGAACCCGGTATTCGCAGTAACATTTATGCGTTACCGTGGCGACCAGAAACGAAAAGTTAACCACAAAAAGAACATTATTTTTACAGCTTCAGGTGCTGGAGCAGGAATCTTATTGCACTTAATAGGCTGGCCCATGACCGCTAACCTGATTATTGCTGCCGTCCTTTTATTCTTATTGGTACGCTATGTACTTGAGGGCCTTATCGACAAATTCCAAAAACGGATTATTCCAAGGATGATGCGCAGTTATCAATCCACGTTGCGTTTCTTGCTAAAAGGCCGTGGAGCCTACATCATTGTGGCATCAACAGTAGCCTTACTGTTCATTACCATTTTCCTTACCGGAAAATTCGGACCTAAAGTAGTTTTGTTCCCGGAAAACAAAGACCCGGACAAAGTTATGGTATACCTTTCCATGCCTTCAGGCACCGATATTGAGCAGACCGACAGTGTGACCTATATCATTGAAAACCGGGTAATGGAGACATTAGGTAAAGACAATCCCGATGTAGATTACGTCATCTCTAACGTGGCCACAAATGCCGGACAGGATGTATTTGAACGCACAACCCAGGCTAAACTGGCCAAAGTTACCGTAGGTTTTGTCGATTATGAAGACCGTACAGGTCCACACACAGAAATTTATGTCAATCAATTCCGTGAAGCACTGGAAGGAATCCCCGGCACAGAAATTATTGTCGATGTAGAAGACATGGGGCCTCCCACCGGAAAACCCATTAACCTTGAAATTGCAGGTGAAGATATTGATAAACTGGTAGAACTTTCAGAAAATATCCAGAGCTACATCGTCGATACCCTGAAAATTGAAGGTATTGAGGAGCTAAAATCCGACATGGAGGTAAGCAAGCCGGAAATTCTGGTTAACATTAACCGCCGTAAAGCGCGTGAGCTGGGATTAAGCACAGCCTATATCGGGTCTACCCTGCGTACAGCAATCTATGGTAGTGAAGTGTCGAAGTTCCGTGAAGGCGAAGATGAATACCCCATTATGGTGCGGCTCGACAAAACATATCGCGACAACATTCAGGCGCTTATGGACCAAACACTCATTGTGCCGGCGGCCAATGGCAGGAAGGTCAACAATGTACCTATTTCTTCCGTGGTCGATGTAAAATATGAATCATCATATGGTGGCATCATCCGCAAAGATTATGAGCGGGTAATTACGCTGTCATCCAACATTTTGGACGGATACAATGCCAATGAAATAGTTCAACAACTAAGAAAATCACTGGCCAATTACGATATGCCGGAAGGGTATAGCTGGGAATTTACCGGCGAACAGGAAGACCAGCAGGAAAGTGCATCATTCCTGAGTTTAGCTCTGTTCCTTGCAGTAGGTTTAATTTTTATTATTCTGGTTACACAGTTTAATTCCATCACAAAACCACTGATTATTTTGGTGCAGGTGCTTTTCAGTATCATCGGTGTGCTGCTGGGATTTATCATATTCAATATTGATATTTCCGTAATTCTAACGGGAATGGGAATTATCGCTGTGGCAGGTATTGTGGTTAAAAATGCCATTATCTTAATCGATTATGCTGATGTAGCTATCAACAGTAAACCCAAAGAAGCAAAAGTGCGTGAAAAAATTATTGAGGCTGGCCGGGTGCGTTTGACACCGGTATTGCTCACAGCAGCCTCTACAATTTTTGGATTGCTGCCGCTTGCTATCGGCATGAATATCGATTTTGCGTCGTTGTTCGAAAGTCTGGATCCAAATATTTTCTTCGGCGGTATGAGTTCTGTGTTTTGGGGCCCACTGGCCTGGACCATCATTTTCGGGCTGGCGTTTGCAACCTTCCTGACGCTTGTAGTTGTACCAGCCATGTATTTTATGTGGTATGTAGCCAAAATACGCAAAGAACGCCGAAAAGTACACAAAGCTTTAACAAGAGCCTGATAAAGTAAAATAAGAACATTTATTTGGTGAGAGTCCCGCTTTAAGTGAGGCTCTCACTTTTTTTTATGATTTTTTGGAGAAACCCGAAAAAAAGCAAGAAACGCAGCAGGTTTGCAGGCTGTACATATTTCCGGTTGTGTTTTAAACTAGTGTCAAGTCAAGCTTAATCTGACGGGCCAAGTATTGTTCTTTTCATTTTTATCTGCGTTAAAAAATGCTTACAGAACGCTGCTATGCGCACATTTTTTGCCTTGCTAAAAATGAAAACTTCTTCAACTTACCCGTCATTTCAAGCATGACATGACACTAGAGCTCCTGGCTCGATATTATTGCAACTCTCTTCGATGCTAAATCCTGCTTCTGTTTTTCATACGCTTTCTTGTCCAGCGGCCGCGTGGCATCATCAATAAGGGTGACTTTAAACCCTTCTTCCAGGGCATCGGTAAGTGTGAAGTATACACAAATATCAGCTGCCAAACCACAAAAGTATAAATCGTCAGCTCCTTTTTCGCGGAGGTAGCCGGCCAGACCCGTTGGACTTTGCTTGCTATTGTCATTAAAAGCACTGTAACTGTCAATTTCAGGATTCATGCCTTTGCGAAAAATGGCCGTGATGGCCTCATTATCCAGGTCATGATGCAATTCAGCGCCTTTGGTTCCCTGCACACAGTGATCGGGCCATAGCACCTGCTCAGTTCCGTGCAAATCAATTTTGTCGAACGTGTTTTTCCCCGGATGGTTTGATGCAAAGCTCTTATGATTGGCCGGATGCCAATCCTGTGTAGCCACCACCAAATCAAATTCGGGCAACATTTTGTTTATTACCGGCACAATGGCGTCTCCCTTGGCTACAGCCAATGCTCCACCGGGCATGAAATCGTATTGCGTATCTACTATAATTAAAGTTTTCATAGCTAAATCATTTTATAGGTTATCCAAATGTTCCTGGATCAGCGTGTTCCTTAAACCGTTGAGTTGCTCGCTCAATCCAACTTTGTAAATATGCGGGTTCTCAAATCTTTTGTATTCACCGGGCAGTTTTGCAATTCTTTGGCGCACATATTCCTGTATAGAAACCAGTTCTTTTGGTGCTTCGAGCCTCCTGCCTGCTTTCATTACGGGTTGCATTAAATCTTCTTTCAGGAAGTCTTTCACACGCATCGATTTCAGTTTATCGAATGGGTGAAACATGCGTTCAGGTTGCTCTTCTGAGTTCAGGCAAACTACATCAGCTCCGGTAAATGTCCCGTCAGCATCAGTCATGCGCAATACCTGCTTTTGACCCGGTAAAGTAATTTTAGCCGTAGATTCCGATATTTTAATGCGAGGTTCGTTGTCGTAGGCCGCCAATTTAAAAACGCCGTCGAGGGCGCCGTCTGGCTGGCCTGTAACCAGGCTTGTACCAACTCCGAAAAGATCAATTTGTGCGCCCTGATCGTTCAGGCTTTTAATCAGGCATTCATCGAGCTGATTGGAAGCAGCAATTTTTACATAATCGAGGCCTGCTTCATTGAGCATTTCGCGGGCTTTACGCGACAAAAATGCCAGGTCACCGCTGTCGAGTCGTATCCCTTTTAATTTTTCACCCTTAGCCTCCATTTCTTTGGCCACCTTAATGGCGTTGGGCATTCCGCTTTTGAGTGTGTTATAGGTGTCTACCAGCAAAACGCAATCGTGCGGCCTGATTTCGGCAAAATGCCTGAAAGCTGTTAGTTCATCCTCATAACTTTGTATCAGCGAGTGTGCCATGGTGCCAGATACAGGAATATTAAAATCTTTCCCTGCCATTACATTGCTTGTAGCATCAAATCCACCCACAACAGCAGCTCTGGCAGCATGGTAGGCACCTGCGCTTTGTGCTCTCCTCAAACCAAAATCCACCAAACCACGGTCTCCTGCCACCTGGCGCATACGTGCAGCTTTAGTAGCAATCAACGATTGAAAATTCAGCACGTTAAGCAAGATGCTTTCTGTTAGTTGAGCATCCAACATATCGGCCTCCACCGTTAAAACGGGCTCGGTCGGGAATACAACTTCTCCCTCTTTCATGCTATACACATTTCCGGAAAAGCGGTAATCTTTTAAAAATTCAAGGAAATCTTCATTGAGATTTTGTTTGCGCAGAAAATCTATGTCATCATCTGTGAAACTAAAATTTTCGAGTATATCAAGTAACGTATCTAAACCTGCAAATACGGTATACCCCGAGTTAAAAGGTGACTTTCTGAAAAAATAATCAAACACAGCTTTTTTCTTATGGCGGTTTTTCAGAAAATATACCTCCGCCATGGTAATTTGATATTGGTCGGTATATGTCGCAGAATAAGTTAACATGAGGTGGTTTTTATCTCGTTTTATCAATAAATTTAAGGAATCAAAGGCCTGTACCCCTGCCCTTGTCTATTTAACAAGTTGATAGCGATAAGAGTTTTACAAAAAACGAGGTATATAATTCTTTTCGTGGTCTATTCAGACATGAACCTTTTAAAGGTGGCTTCCTGGTCAAAAAGATAGCGGTAAGTAATGTGAGTTTTGACTCTTTTTGCACCGACTATGCTATACACTTTATTTACTGTTTTGTTGTAATCTCCTATCCAGGAGCTTTCAATTTCTTTAATTCCGTGTTTTCTGAGCTCATCGACATGCTTAATATACCCTGCTCCTATTATACCGCTCTTTTGGTATTCCGGAATTACACCGGCTATGAGTATTCTTGCCCTGGTTATACGCGTCGTGGCTTTTGCCCATAAAAACTTTAATTTACCTACGAAATCAAGTTTCCCATTGAGTTTTTTTAAAACCTGATTGATATCCGGGAAAGTAATTAACATGCCTATGGGTTTGTCATGGTGATATATAAACCAGATAAATTCTTCACGTATTATTGGTTTAGCTTCCATCATCATTTTTTCAATTTCATCATACTCCAGCGGAATATAATCGTCGTGAAAGTGCGACCATACTTCATTGTAAATAGTTACAATATCTTTGAGATATTTTTCGTGGTTCTTAAATTTAAAATACTCAAATCTGTATTCTTCTTTTGAAGCAATATGCCTGGCAAATTTCACCTGTCGCTCCGGAAGTGGTTTAGTGAGGTCTAAATGATAGGAATACATTTCAAAATAGGTGCGAAAACCGTATTCTTCGAAAAGCTGCCGGTAATAAGGTTTATTGTATGGCATACCGTAACCCTGCGGCATAAAACCATCAACCAAAAGCCCCTGATGTACATAATTTTCACCAAAATTTATGGGCCCATCCATGGCCTCCATACCTTTTTCGGCTAACCATTGCTTAGCCGTATCGAAGAGCATGTGCGCAGCCTTAAAATCGTCAATACATTCAAAAAACCCTGTACCACCGGCATAAGGTTTTTCTTTAAAGGCTCTTCTTTTATCGTAAAATGCAGCTATACGGCCAATTAAATCTCCACTATCGGTGGTTAATAGCCAACGCTGTGCTTCTCCATACTCCAGCTTTTTATTGTGCGATGGAATAAAAATGTCCTTTATTTCATTATCTAATGGACAAATCCAGTTGGGATCGTCAGTATAAATTTTTCTGGGAACATTCAGAAAGCAATTTTCTGTATTTGAATCATTGACCGGTTTAATCTGCATGGTGCTATATTTTTTATCAGCTAATAGAATAATATAAATTGTATGCTGACAGATACAACGTAATGCACAAATTTAATAAACTCACAGAAAAGTAGAAACACAAAGGCTGTCTTCTGATAAAAACAGCCCGTGAAAAACATAGCAGCAAATGCTAAAACATATAACCTACACTGAAAATCAGTTGATTATTTCGCTGAATAAAATTATAGCTTGTTTCATCAATTTCAACGCCAGACCCCAGCTTACTAAGTCCAATTTCGTATTTAACGTCAAGCGCAATTTTACCAAACATATTTAAACCCGCATCGAGTTGCAGCGCCCATGTTGCAGTCGTGAATTTTTCTTCAGCTGCCGCTCCGCCACCAACCTCATCTTCAATAATTTCTTTCAATTCGTCGTTGCTACTCAAATAAAAAGAAGCCATAGGCCCAAGTCCCAAACGTGCAGGTCCTAATTTCCAGCCGGCAACAAGCGGAATATCCAACTTCATAAATCGTTGAGCGGCCAATGTTGAACCGAGTACCTGACCATCATTACTTATTTTTGTTACCAGAACCTCACCACCCGTAGAAACAAAAAGTAATTCAGGTTGAATATAGATATTTGCCAATGTAACCTGCATCATTCCGCCAAAATGAAAACCAACTTTTGCATTTTTAGCCTGCACCTTCAAGCTGACATTATTCTCATCGGATGTGGCAACTTCCATTGCATCGTCGAGGGTAAGTTGCGAAGAACTTATACCTCCCCGAAGACCATACTTTATCTGTGCTTCGGTTGTGAGGCCAAAAACAATTACCCCGATTAAAAATAATGCAAATTTTTTCACAGGTTGGTGTTTTTTTTTATTCTGATTAAACTTTATTTCCCTCTCTAACAAAACGATGCTTTATTAATGGATATTATATGTGGTTTGAGATTTATTAATTTCGCTCTCCGAGGTAAATCTGTAATGCCACCATCAGTGTATTATTGTACTGCCCGGCATAAACGCCCGGAATGTCAGAATCGTATTTCCCTCTTATTTTGAGTAAGGAATAGGCAAATTGTGCATGCACAGAAGTATAAGGAAATAGTTCATACCCTATTCCCAGGTGCCAGCTCAATTCAAATTTGTTAAAACCCGGCGATGGATCAACTATCCTTTGATTTGCCGAATTGTATCCTTCTTCTTTTTGCTTGAACAAATAGCCCAATGCCAGACCACCTTCACCAAACACACCCGACTTGTGGTAATACCTTGCAGTAAGCGGCATATCAACATAGTGGAGGTTAATTTCATAAAATGAGAATGGATCGTTTAGATTTTTTTCTCCCTGGCTGCCTTTTTGGGTGTAAAGCATCCCAAATTGCACGCTGAATTTTTCAGAAATAGGTTTTTCAATGAAACCACCCACTCTTAATCCTGCTTTGTCGTAGCCGCTTAGGGTATCGCCATCAACCTGGGTGCCCATTACGCCTGCTTCCAGACCTCCTTTAAAGTTGGCTAACTGTGCATTGGCTGCACTTCCAATAAGCAGCAATACAAAAACTAAATGTAATTTATTCCACATAAGACTTCAGCTTTTTTTGGAGTATTTTAACACCTTCAACAGCTCCTGTTTCAATGAATTCAATTTGAGAAGAAAAATTTTCGTGTGCCGCATCCGGATTTATCACATAAACCGGCACTCCTGGTCTGAGATAATTCGTTAAACCGGCTGCCGGATACACTGCCAAAGCTGTGCCAATGATCACAAAAATATCGGCATGTGCCACAATATTGGCTGCTTCCTCAATTGCCGGAACAGCTTCACCAAACCAGACCACGTGTGGCCTCAGCTGGCTGTCTTTTTCGCATTTATCTCCCAGGTTCAGTTCGCTACCTTCGATATCGTATACCAGCCAGGGGTCCCGGGTAGAGCGGGCCTTACGAATTTCTCCATGTAAGTGCAAGACATCAGAGCTCCCTGCCCTTTCGTGCAGGTCATCTACATTTTGCGTTACAATTTGCACATCAAAATATTGTTCTAACTCAACCAGGCCTTTGTGCCCATCATTGGGTTTTGCTTCTATAACTTTTTTGCGGCGATAGTTATAAAAATCGAGGACCAGTTGCGGATCGTTTTCAAATGCTTCGGGCGAAGCCAGCTCCATGGGATTATGATTTTGCCACCAACCATCTTTGTCGCGAAAAGTGCGTATTCCACTTTCAGCACTCATGCCGGCACCCGTTAATATAACAAGCTTTTTAGACATAAAAAACCTTTTGGTTTAAAGGTAAAAAAAATCCAATAACCAGACATCAAAACCCAAAAAATTCCGCTTCATGTGTAGATTTAACATGCAAAGCATCCCAGCGAACAAGGTTGGTAAAACTGTTAGGAATACTATGGTAAAGGCACAAACTGCTCACCTGAAATCTGCAAACGCGCCATTACTTACTTATACTTCATTCTCGAACTGGGCCAGGAAGCGCACATCGTTTTCAAAATAATACCGCAGATCTTTTACCTGATATTTGAGCATTGCAATACGTTCAATGCCCATACCGAAAGCAAAACCGGAGTATACTTCAGGGTCTATGTCAGAACTTTCCAGCACGTTTGGGTCAACCATACCACAGCCCATAATTTCGAGCCAGCCTGTATATTTGCACACATTACAGCCTTTGCCACCACAAATGGTACAGCTCACATCCATTTCAGCCGATGGTTCAGTGAATGGAAAGTATGATGGGCGGAGTCTTATTTGGGTATCGGCTCCAAACATTTCACGGGCAAAATAAAGTAAGGTTTGTTTCAGGTCGGCAAACGATACATCTTTAGCGATGTACAACCCTTCAATCTGATGGAAAATACAATGTGCCCTGGCAGAAATAGCTTCGTTGCGGAACACGCGGCCCGGGCAAATAACCCTGATGGGCGGATCGTTTTGTTCCATGGTACGCACCTGAATTGAAGAAGTGTGCGTGCGCAGCAACACATCAGGTTGTTTCTCAATAAAAAAGGTATCCTGCATATCTCTTGCCGGGTGTTCTTCAGGAAAATTCAGCGCGCCAAAAACGTGGTGATCATCTTCGATTTCGGGTCCATCAGCAACCACGTAGCCCAGCCGGCTAAAGATATCGATAATTTCGCGCCTTACAATTGAAAGCGGGTGTCGTGTACCCCATTTCACGGGATCGCCAGGTAAAGTTAAATCGTCACCGCTGGCCTCTTCAGGCTGCTTTTGCAGTTCCTGATGAAAACGGTCGATTTTTTCCTGTAAAAAAGTTTTTATCTCGTTGATCTTTTTACCCAGCTCTCTTTTTTGTTCATTTGGAACCTTTTTAAACTCGGCAAAAACTTCATTCATTTTACCTTTCTTACCTAAATACTGAATCCGGAAAGCTTCAATTTCTTCTTCCGAATTGACCACAAAGGCCTCTGCCTCTTTCTTGATCTGTTCTAGTTTTTCCAGCATATTGCGCACTAATATGATTTATAAGAAGCTACGAAATTACATGTTTTTTATCTCTTGCGCAAATTGGAAAATTGACTCATTAGCGTCATATTTGACCTCTTTGGCCGGAAAATTATACACGACAGTCAAAAATATGTTAATCTTCGTGGTTTATTTCTTAATTTTGTAAGCAGATGTCGACATTGAGTAAATACATATCAGATTTATTGTTTCTGCACAATTGCGTTATTGTGCCAGACCTGGGTGGTTTTGTGGCAGAATACCATTCTGCTGTTATTGACGAACAGCGCGAAATGGTTTACCCTCCTTCCAAATCTCTGGCTTTTAATAATGCTTTGCGCAACAATGATGGGTTACTGGTAAATTATATTGCTCATAAAAGAGAACTGACTTACGAGGCCGCAGCAACCTGGCTTTCAGACCAGGCAAAGGCTATCAAGCATACTTTACTTACCGACGGACTTGTAATTGTTGATGGATTGGGGGCATTGTACCTCGATGAGAACCAACAATTTCAGTTCAGAGCAGATGTGGAGCAAAACCTTTTGGCCGATGCATATGGGCTTACGCCGGTTAATTTGCCAATAGACCTGAGCATACGCACTTCAAATACACTGAAAACGGTACCTATAAATCAAAACCAGGGAATTATGAGCAAAAAAACCATGGTAAAGATTGCCGCCGTGCTCGGTCCCATACTCATTATTGGGGCAGTGCTAACCTTCGGCACAGACTTTTTTAAACAAAACCAAGGAAGTCAAACAGCGGCCATAGGCATTTCGCAACCAGAAAAAGAAGCTTTGACAAAGGACTCTGCAGATATTGAGGAAATTGCAACTAAAAAAGAACAAGCGCTATATTACAGTGAAAAAGAAGCAACTTACCAATATCATATTATTGCAGGAAGCTATAATAAACGCAAAAATGCTCAAGTATTAGCCGACCAATTGGTGAAAGATGGCCATAATGCCAAAGTTGTAGAAGCCGATGGAAAATTTCGTGTATCGCTCCAGCAATTTACTGACCGGTATGAAGCCTTGCAAAAACTTGATTTTCTGAGGAGAACAACCAATAAATCCTACTGGCTGTTTAAGCAAAAAAATTAATTAAATACCTCAATCCTTTCCCCTTTTTTACACTTAAATATTCTGCAGAGATGCTATCTTTGTATTTACGCATTTTTGAAGTTTGATTTTCTGCAATGATAGACCAGTTAACCATTGACCGCATATATAGCAGCATCGATATTGTAGATGTAATTGGTGATTATGTTTCGCTCAAGCGACGCGGGGCAAATTACCTTGGCTTATGTCCATTCCATAACGAAAAAACACCATCGTTTACCGTTAGCGCATCAAAAGGCATTTACAAATGCTTTGGTTGTGGAAAAGGTGGCAATGCAGTAAACTTCCTCATGGAGCAGGAAGGGCTGAGTTATGTAGAAGGGCTAAAACAACTGGCCAAACGGTACAATATAGAAATAGAGGAAAAAGAACCCTCTCCGGAAGACATCAAAAAACGGGACCAACGCGAAAGCATGCTGATACTAACCCGTTTTGCTTCAGAGTGGTATGCCAAACAACTTTTCGAGACAGACGAAGGCAAGCGCATCGGGCTCAGCTATTTCAAAGAACGCGGTTTTACAGAAAACACCATCCGGAAATATGAACTGGGCTACAGCCCGGCCAAACGCGATGCTTTTACCAATGCCGCTCTCAACAAAGGGTATAAGATAGATTATCTTAGCGAAACAGGGTTAACCATTGTAAAAGAAGACCGAAAATTTGACCGTTTCGCGGAGCGGGTCATGTTCCCCATCCACAGCCTTAGCGGGCAGGTCATTGCTTTTGGTGGTCGCATTATGCGAAAAGATACCAAGATGGCCAAATACCTCAATTCGCCAGAATCAGAAATTTATCATAAAAGCCGGGTGCTCTACGGGATTTATCAGGCCAGGAAAGACATTACCCGGCTCAATGAATGCATTCTGGTAGAAGGGTATACCGATGTAATTTCGCTTAGCCAGTCGGGGATACAAAATGTAGTAGCCTCGTCCGGTACTTCACTCACGCCCGACCAGGTAAAGCAAATTAAGCGTTTTACTTCCAACCTAATAATACTCTACGATGGCGACCCCGCCGGCATCAAAGCATCTATGCGTGGAATCGATATTGTGCTTGAGGAAGAGATGAACGTTAAAATATGCCTGCTTCCCGAAGGGGAAGATCCGGATAGTTTTGCAAAAACGAATGGCGCACAGGCTGTAAAAGAATACATCGAAAAAAATGCTACGGATTTTATCCGTTTTAAAACCAATATATTGCTGCGGGAAGCCGGCAACGACCCGGTTAAAAAAGCAGGAATTGTGAGCGAAGTTGTAAAATCTATTGCCTTAATACCTGATGGCATTACACGCTCTGTATACCTGAAAGAAACCGCAGGCATGCTCGATATGCAGGAGAAAGCGCTTTACAACGAAGTGAACAAAATTCGCAAACGCCGCTTTTATAAAGAAAAAGATAAACAGCAAGCTCACAAAGAAAACACTACACCTGCACCTAATGAGCGCTCGTTAATTTCAGCAAGTGAACCTACCCTGCATCAGGCAGAACGTGAGCTAATCTGGCTTTTACTCGAACACGGCGAAACAGAGCTGGCATTAACCGATCTTGAAACAATTGATGAGGACGAAGAAATTAATGAAGATACAAAAATGATTTCCGTAGCCGATTTTGTGTTGGAAGATCTCAACCACGATGGTTTGACCTTTGCACACGCTCTTCATCATAAAATTTTAGATGAAATGATGAACTTTCAGGTAAAGGGTTTTGCTGTAAATGAAAAATATTTCCTTAACCATGAAGATCCTGAAATAGTAAAAACCATTGTCGATATTACAAGTCGTAATATTCAATTAAGCAAGATTTGGGAAACAAGAGCACCAGAAAAAAACTTCGAAGAATCGAACCTGACACGACTTATTGAAAGAATACTAATTGAATATAAACTGCAACGGATAAAAGAAATGCTACATGAACTCATGCAAAAACTAAAACATAACCAAACAATGCCTGCAGAGGAGCGGGCTGAAACCCTGCAGGAATTTTCCAGGCTAAGTAAAGTAAAAACCCAGTTGGCCGGATTACTCGATAACCGCGTTATTTTCTAATATCAACCTCAGCACAACACAGGAAAACGCTGAAGCGGCTGTAACATGTTTTCTTGTAGGACCTTAATACATTCGAAACCTGAAAACGACCCGCCTAACCAGGGCCTTAAAAGAAATTGATTTATTCAGATATCTTCACCCGGTCCAGATATAAAAAGTTCATTCCACCATATTGCAAATTTTTGATGTTGCTGCGGCGAATCATAAATACCTTTGTGTTTTCCATATCTTTGGGTTGCTCCAGAACGAGCTCGGGTTCTTCCCCTTCAAACATGCTTATATTATTTTCCACAAAATCAGACACATATTTTTGTTGCATGGTTAGCAAAAAATCTGCTTTGCCATCTCTTATAAGCCTTAAACTTTTTGCAGGAGTGGCCTCAAAAATAGCCGTAAGTTTATCAATGTAAGGTAGCTGCTTGCCGTTTTTATCTTTTTTATAATAATGATCATTTTTTTTCATTATTAGAGAATCTGTAGCGGGATCAAAATGTTCCAGTTCAAAAGGGCCACTACCTACTTTACAACTGCTGCCATATTTTTTCAACCCTTCCGGAGGGAGAATAACCATGTCGGGATTAACCAGACTATAAATAAAAGCAGGATTGGATTTATTTAAATAAATTTCTACAGTAAGAGAATCCTTCACCTTAATTCCTTCCAGTTGTCCGGGTTCAAATTTTTTGTTACGGCAATTCTCGTAAAAAGCCGAGCCCCCTTTAATGTCTTTTAAAAAACCAATGCCTTGATCGCTATTGGCCTTATACCAGTAAGTGTATTCAAGCGAGTATTTTACATCAGATGCATCAAGATACCTGCTCTGCTTGTTTTCAAAACACACATCATTGTGAAACAATATATGCTCGTGCAGGTGAAATATAATTTTGTCATGATTATTGTTTACAACCCAACGTTTTGCCAGTCTGCCTTCCTGTTGGTTATTGGCCGGATTAAGCCCTATCAAACCATCATGAATTTGCGTTACAATGTGCGCTTCTTCCAACGTATTAATAGTTGCAGGAAAAATATCGTCCGGGTAATTAGATTCGATAAATTTCAGGTGATTTGAGTTAAAATCCTTGTCAATGGGGACATTACAAGCACTTAAGCCTAAAATGATCACGAATAGTAATAAGAACCTAACCATAACTTAAATTATTGATTTATTGCATAAAGGTAAGCAAATCATTAAAAATGTGAAATCAAATCTTAAGTCAACCGGCAACATTTTTCTATGTTTTTTTCCTTAAATTTGTTTAGGCTGATAATATTGGAATGGTGCTAAAATACTACTTGCTTTTTGTTTATCTTACAGTTTTACCCGGGTATGCTTGTGCCCAGGTAGATGAAACAACTATGAAAGCAATTTATGTAGAACGTTTCTCACGCTTTATAGAATGGCCGGGCAACAGACAGGGCGATTTTTTTAGAATACAGGTAATAGGCGACAAAAACCTGGGTCAAAAATTCCGTAAAATTTATAAAAAGCTGGAAATTAAAAATAAAACCGTATTGATACACGAGCATGAAAATGAATACAATCCTAATTTTCGGCCCCATGTAATATACATTACCAATAAGGCACTGATAGACGATGTGCTTGAGGAAACAAAGCAGGTCCCTGTATTGATTATTTCTGAAGTAAACGGAGGCGCCAGAGCCGGGGCCATGATCAACATATACAAAAAAGAATCGACTCTTAAATTTGAGATTAATGAGCGGTCGATGTACAATAGTAAATTATATGTAAGTTACCGATTAAAAAAGGCAGCACAGCGCATTGTTAATCCTGTGCAGAAACAAAAATGAACTGGTTAAATAACATATCGCTCAAGCATAAACTAATTGGTTTGGTCTTATTGGTCACCATTACCGTAACTGTAGCCGGGTACAGCGTTATTATATTTCGTTTTGCCAATGAACAAGAGCGTAAATTTCAATCCAATATAGAAACAAACGCAATATTGCTTGCCGATTACTGTGTAGGCCCAATGAGTTTTAACGACTCTATTGGGACGCACAATATTTTAAAACGTATTGAGAATCTGCCTCATATTATCTCTGCACGGGTTTATGATAAAAACAACAATTTATTTTCAAAGTATATTGCCGACTCTACATACGCCACACAACCGCGCCAACAAATAGAGACCGCCGAAATCCGGAAAACGATTAAGTACAAAAATATCAAATACGGAACCATAGTTTTACTGGCCAGCAAAGAAAATATTTCATCCGAAATCACCAGTTTTATGCTTTCAAATGCAGGTTGGATATTGTTCCTGTTACTGCTGGGTTCTGTTGCAGCTTACAGAATGCAGTTTATCATTACCCGGCCATTGGCTCGCCTGGCCCAAACATCGAAACAAATTTCGCAGGAAGCCGATTATTCAATTAGACTGCAGCGTGAAGGAAAAGACGAAATTGCAATGGTTTACCGTGCCTTTAACGATATGCTCAGACAAATCGAAAAACGCGATGAGGCAAGAAATGCCGTTGAACTAAGGCTCCAAAAGGCAAAAGAAGCAGCCGAAAGAGCAGATCAGCTAAAAACCAGCTTCCTAACCAATATGTCGCATGAAATTCGCACACCGATGAATGCCATACTTGGGTTTACTAACCTCATGCTCGACGAAGACTTATCCAGAAAACAAGAAAGAGAGTACTTAAAAGTCATTAATGAAAGTGGCGCAACGCTCCTAAACCTGGTAAACGATATATTGGATATTTCTAAAATAGAATCAGGTGAACTAAGTATTGCCGAAGGAATTTGTGATATTAACGCCATGTTCGGCGACTTGTATGTTTCTTTCAATGAGATTAAAAGCCAAAAAAATAAAGACCACCTGTAATTGTACATCAATAACCCGTTAAATCATAAAAAATTATTGCTCAACACCGACCCCTTCCGACTTAGGCAGGTGCTTGTAAATTTACTGGGAAATGCCATAAAGTTTACCGACAGTGGCCACATAGAATACGGATTGAAAGAAAACACTGATTCGCTCACGTTTTATGTAAAAGATACCGGCATTGGAATAGACCGCAACTATAAAAGTGAAATCTTTAAACGTTTTCGGAAAATCGATGACGAAAAAACACGGCTATACCGGGGTGCAGGGCTTGGATTGGCCATATCGCAAGATATTGTGAAACTTCTCGGTGGCGAAATCAAGGTGAAATCAGAGCCGGGACAAGGTTCGTTATTCTCCTTTTCGCTGCCCAAAAAATTAATCAACAAAAAGGATATACCTAACCAAAAAGCCAGCACGGTAGATAAAAAAGAACTTGACCTAATGGGTAAAACCGTACTGGTGGCCGAAGACGAACCAAACAATTTTAAATACCTGAATCAGCTGCTACAAAAATACAATGCAACCATCATTTGGGCAAGAGATGGGCAGGAAGCCATAAATCAAGTAGGCCGCCAAAGAACAGACCTCATTTTAATGGATATTAAAATGCCGGTAATTGATGGCTATGAAGCGACCCGGCGCATCAAAGAACAATATCCTAATTTGATTATTATAGCCCAAACAGCCTATGCATCAACTGACGAAATGAAAAAATGCAAATTAGCCGGCTGTGACTATTTTCTTGCAAAACCAATTAACACAGCAGACCTCATTAAAACCCTAATGCAGGCTACAACATAAACAGGTCCTGCTGAAAAACAGCAAATACCATAATTACTAAATCGACATACTCAGGTATTAAAAAAACTGATATTGCATTTGTTTGCCTGATGCACACCTTATTCAACGTTGACTGCGACTCGAAGTATATCAATACGCTGTCGCTTTAAAAAGGTGCGTCTCAGACTTTTTCAGCAGAGCCTGAATAATGGTTAATTTTGTGGTTTTCTGAATATTTTAAACTTCCCCAACCCAATTTTCTGAAAGAAATAGGCAAATGAAACGCCCAATACCCCAATACCATATTTAGAACTTCTCGCCAGGTTAATAGACGATGCTTCATCGAAATACTTGGTTGGGCAGGTGACCTCTGCAATTTCATAACCGGCAAAAAATATCTGGGCCAGCATCTGATTATCAAACACAAAATCGTCGGAGTTCGCGTTGTAATCAATGTCTTTGAGCACTTTGGCTGAAAAAGCACGATATCCCGTATGGTATTCACTAAGTTTTTGGCTCATTAAAATATTTTGAGCCAACGTTAGCAACCTGTTGGCCACGTACTTGTACCAGGGCATACCACCTTTCAAAGCTCCTTTACCCAAAATGCGCGATCCGAGAACAACCTCATACAATCCATTGGCAATGATGTAACACATGGAATGAATCAATTTTGGGGTGTACTGATAGTCGGGGTGCAACATAACCACGATATCTGAGTTGAGATTAAGCGCCTTGTTATAGCACGATTTTTGATTTCCGCCGTAGCCCTTATTGGTGTCGTGCCTCACAATGTGTTTTATGCCAAGCTTTTGGCCCACCTCGATTGTTTTATCATTGCTCCGGTCGTCGACCAATATTACCTCATCGACTATATCAAAAGGAATTTCATTATATGTTTGTTCTAATGTTTGCTCAGCATTATAAGCAGGCAAAACCACCGTAATTTTCTTATTATTAATCATGGATCTGCATTTATTTTTGAGGTTCACGGTAACAAAAAACGAACCCGTTTTTCTCTCCAAACTTCTTTAATTGTGGGTATTTCTTCAAATATTTCTCTGCCCGGTGTGTTTTTATTACAAACCAGGCTTTTTTATCAATATCGCCTTTTAAAAGCCAGCTTTCAGTGATACTTTCTCCGTTTTTTCTTGTTGATCGCTGTCCATAGAAATAATGCGCATAACTCTTAAAGCCCAAAGGCTCTACGTAGACATTTTTTTGGGCTTTCGATTTATAAAACTCAATGGCCGCACGTTGGGAGTAACCTTCAATTTTTGGTGTCATCAGGGTCATTGAAAGCAGTAGAAAAAGTATTGTGCCCCCAAAAAGGCCTGCTATAGCATGCTTTTTTTGGTTTTTACGCCATTTTATGATAAAAAATACAATCCCGGCCAGCATAATCAGGCCTGTGAGAGATTCCCAGCCCGTCCAATGAACATCGGCTTGCATATTGGCCTGTGCAAATTGACCTTTAATTATGCCCGAAGCGGCAATTTCTTTGGCGTTTTTACCAATCCAGGGCATGGCAAAGGTTACCAAAGCATAAAACCCGCCCATCACAACTATGCCTGCAGGAATCCACTTTGCGGCTTTCATTTCTCCATTAAGAATACGATTTATTACGTATGCAGCGAGATAAGTAAGCGGAAAATAACACATGGAAGAATAGTGTATGATCTTGGTATTCACAATGGTGAACAAAATAAGCACAGTCCAAAACAATACGACCATCATTAACCGCATTTGCTGTTGCAGCGAGTCGTCGTAATTTCTTCTGAAACTCTGCAGGGCAAATATTGAGGCGGGAAAAACCCCGATAAATAAAATCACAAAGTGATAAAGCAAGAAACCGCCATGGCCCGCTCCCTCCTTGCTGAAAAGGTGTATTTGGTATTCGATGAAATCTACTAAAATGTCGTAATTACCATTGAATATTTGCAACAAAAACCAAAAGCCACCAACAAAAGCTGCCACCAGGGCATAAATCGCTACATCTTTCCAGTGAATGGATACACGAAATTTGCGTATCGACAAATAAATTAAACCTGATAGCGCAAAAATTAAAAACCCGACAGGCCCTTTTGTCAATATTGACAGCCCGATGGCTATTGCAGAAAATATGCTGTATTTGGTTTTTGGATTGTGAAAGTACCTGAGAATAAAATAAACGCCCACAAAAATAAACAAGTTGAACCATGGGTCTATAATACCCGACTTAAAGTAAAAAAAAGGAAGCAGTGAGCCGGCATAAATTAGAGCCCACAACACACCAAAGCGCTTGTTGTAAATTTCGCGCCCCAAATTATAAAGTACAAGCAGGGTAAGTATGCCACAAATAGCGTTGGGAAAACGCGCTGCAAACTCATTAATGCCAAAGGCCTTCATAGAAAGCACCTGCATCCAGATAAACAACGGGGGTTTTTCCCAAAAAGGCTCAAAATTTACCTGTACTGTGAGATAATTACCCGAAGCAATCATTTCACGGGCCGATTCGGCGAAATTAATTTCATCCCAATCGAACAAATGCACCTGCCCCAAAAAGGGGACGAAAAGCAATGCGGCTACAACCGCAATAATGATCTGAATTCCGGTATTTGTCTTATAAAATGGCATTGCTATGGATTTATGGCAATTGCCGCAAACTTACATAAAATTTTCCGAATGTGATATAAATAGCCCCTAACACGATTAGCTGGAAACAGAAAAACAAGCCTTATTGCATTCTTTTAACAGGATTGTCATATTTTTGCCACAAAGCCTTAAATATGTTGACAAAAATTCTGGAAAAACAAAAGACTTTTATTACTGCCTTTGGTTTATGGATTGCGATTTCTGCAATACTGCTTATGCTGGGAGATAAAATATACTGGCAACAATTATTCGATGCGCACCATACATTGGCAGCCGACTATTTTTTCAAATATATTACCTTGTTTGGTGATGGGCTGCTGCTTGCTATTGTAAGCATATTGCTGGTGTTTTACAGGGTTAGACTATCCATATTTTTATTGGCCACCTACCTGGTATCCGGCCTTTTTGCCCAGTTGCTCAAACGGTTTATTTTCGACGATGTAAACCGTCCGGGATATGTGTTTGATCAACTGAACTTAGATTTAACCCAGGTACTCGATGTGGGACTAAAAAGCTACCACAGCTTCCCCTCAGGCCATACCACTTCGGCATTTGCCTTTTTCTTTGCGCTTTCGCTAATGCTTTCCGGGAAAAACCACTGGTGGCAATTTATCTTTTTTGCAGCCGCACTTTTGGTCGGTATTTCACGTGTGTACCTAAACCTGCATTTTGTAAATGATGTGGTCATGGGCAGCATACTTGGTGTATTAACAACCTTTTTTATGTATCCGCTGTTCGCGGGATTTAAAGCTCCCTGGCTTGACAAGCCATTGAGTGAAATTATATTTACAAACAAAAAATAACATGTTAACCTATGAGCGAAGCAACAAAAATAGAACAACAACTGGATATTATTGCAGCTGACTATAATATTGAAAACAACCTGATACATTTTCTTTTTTTTATAGGTATACAAGAAAGTGGTGAGGGTTTTCGGGAATTTACCAAAGAAGAAAAAATCGACTTAATAGAACTTGGCGGCGCTACCGTGCTGGCTCCTTTTGGATACTACACAAAGGTAGATACAGACAGTCTCCTTCCTTATTATGTGATAAACCCTGACCTAACCCTACCGGAAGGGATCCAAAGAGAATTATTACTAAAAAAAGGCATCGTTGCCTATTTTGAAAACCATACCCATGAAATAAGTTCATCGTAAGTTAAAATATTTTAATTATGAAGCACACCATACTATTGTTGTTGTTTGGGTTACTATTAAGCTCAACAACATTTGGACAAGAAAAAGCTGACCGGTCTAAGGTTAAATTGAGTACGCCCTATGGCGATATGATAATTGAGCTCTTCAATAAAACACCAAAACACCGCGACAATTTCCTGAAACTTGTCAAAAACGGTTTCTACGACAGCCTTCTATTTCATCGCGTTATAGAGGGATTCATGATTCAGGGCGGCGACCCCGACTCTCGTAATGCCGAACAAGGCAAACGGTTAGGTAATGGTGGTCCGGGCTATCAGATACCGGCTGAATTTGACACCACGCTGATTCACAAAAAAGGCGCACTTGCTGCTGCCCGCGAGGGTGACCGCGTCAACCCGGAGAAAAAAAGCTCCGGTTCGCAATTTTATATTGTACAGGGCAAAGTTTTACCGCTACAGGTGCTCAACCAAATGGAAAATAAATTTAACCAACGGAAAATTAACCGGTTGATAAATGAATACCTGCAAAATCCTGACAACAAAGAAAGAAAGGTCATTATGGATTCTCTTCAAAAAGCACAAAAATACGAGGAACTGAATGACCAATACCGTGAAGTAGAACAAATCATCACCGCGGCACCCGATTACGAGCCATTTAAATTTTCATCGCGGCAAGAGGAAGCTTATTCAACAGTTGGCGGCACACCCCATTTAGATGGAGCCTATACCGTTTTTGGACAGGTGGTAGAAGGTTTAAACGTAATTGATTCCATTGCAGCCCAACCCACCGATAAGTTCGACCGGCCGGTAGAAAATGTTACGATGGAAATGGAATTGATAAAGTAGCCTTTTTATGGATTGGTATGATTACGGGGCCAGGTTTTATGATGCGGCTATAGCCCGTTTCTCAACGGTTGACCCCAAAGCCGAAGATTACAAATTTCAGTCTTCTTATTTATATGCGTCTAACAATCCAGTCAGATTTATAGATAAAAACGGGGAGGCAGCCATGGAACCTCCTTTGGTTTATGGGCAATTATATTCGGAATCCATTAATAAAGGATATCTTACAAAGGGAGATGTACAAAAGAATTCAATTGGAGCTGTGGCAACGGTAGGTATACCTGCTTTAGTACTTACAAGTAAAATATGGTTACCTATATTGACTACTGGAGCATTAAAAGGGATTAACGGTATAAGTAAAGGTATAGGAATAACATCAAAAATGATAAGTCGAACTGCAGTAAAAAACCCCAAAGTTATTGAATATGGCACTGCAGCTCTTGAAGAATATGCAGGTGCAAGTCTTGGCGCAACGGGAGTATCCATATTTGCAACTATGGATATGAAAATGAGTGGTTTGGCTTTAGATATCTTTAAAGAATATTATAATCAAGCACAAAAATCAGATGCAAGTACAAGAGGCTCTGATACTGAAAATTCAGATGCAGAAGATATTGATGATTCTGATAATGAATCCAATGAAGAGAGAGAGAGTTCGGAAGAAAACCAATCAGGTTCATTTGGAATTGAGTTTAATCCTGATGGATCCTTCAGAGCATGGAGTACAAATGATGACGAATACTTTTAACTAATTAAGATAGAAAATGATAATAAGTCTTTTAATCTATATCGTTATTATATTGCCAATTGCAATCTCAAATTATAAAAAAGATGGAAAGAGGCAATTGTTCAGAAAGATACTTAATATTATTATTACATTGTTTGTTTTTGTTTTCTATGGGGGGAATACAAAATTAGTCGCACAACAATTATTTGAAAAGAATTTTGATTTAATCAGTGGTGCGCCCGTAATAATAAATGTTTTAATAGCTATATTAATTGGGGTTCTATCTTTTTATACAATAATTTTAGTTTTTAGGCTTGCTACAAGGAATGAAAAAGGCAGAAAACCGTTTTTAATTATGTGTCCCATATTGTTTGTAATGACTGGTTTTTTGGAATACCAAGAATTTATTAATACTGATAATGAAATACCGACTATAGTTTTTATTGCAGTTAGCAATACAACTAATTTGTTGATATGGATTAGTATATTCTTCTTTTATAAAAGCAAAAAAACGAAAGCTTTTTTAGCTTTGAATGAAGAAAATTAGGAAGATTGGTTGCTTTACTCCTACACTCCTAGACCCAAATGACCCCCCCGCTACCGCGCGATTGTATCGCGTGGGCGTGCAGCCATTCAGCTAATTACGGACTTATCTCTGAATTGCAACTTTATTTTTAAAAACGCTATCTTTGCCAGCATGAGCCGAAATTATAAAATGCATAACCCGAAGGGCGTTTATTTTGTAAGCTTTGCTGTTGTAGAGTGGTTGGATGTATTTACACGACCCGATTATAAAAACATTGTCCTTGATAGTTTGCAATACTGCCAAAAAGAGAAAGGGATGGAGATTTTTGCCTGGTGCATAATGACGAATCATCTGCATTTAATATTCAGAAGCGTTCAAGAGGATAAACCGGAAAAACTGCTTGGCGATTTCAAACGGTTTACCAGTAAAGAAATTGTTAAAGCAATAAAAGAAAGCCCAAGAGAAAGCCGCAGAGAATGGTTACTGGAACAGTTTGAAAAAGCTGGGAAAAAGTCTTCCAATGTAAACCAATATCAGTTCTGGCGACATGATAATAAACCAATAGAATTATGGAGCAATAAAGTTATTGCAGAAAAGTTAAACTACATTCACAATAATCCGGTCGAAGAAGGATTGGTTTTTAGCCCGGAAGAGTATCTTTACAGTAGTGCAAAAGATTATGCCGGAGAACGAGGTTTGCTTACGGGTATCGTAAAGCTTTTGTAGTTTATAGACCACGCGATGCAATCGCGCGGCAGCGGGGGGAACATATTCAGGCAGCACTTAGGCAGGAAGAGGCACGCCAAAACCTTGAAGAGTTTGATAGTAATCAGATTAAAGAAGGTGACGACGAAGAGGAAGAAGAACAAACAGGCGGAGAAATGGAAGAAGAACAAAAAGACGGGTACACAGAAACCACCATATCTTTCAATGGTGTCGGTGCTTTGAAGATTATTACGCCTGATGCCCAATCGCAAGGCGGAGATAGTTGGGCTGTAACAGCTGCTGGTGGATACATGGTAGCATTGCAAGCGGATTTAGTCACGCCAGAACCAACTGACGCCGCTTGGCCTAAATGGGTTGGACATGCAATATTAGGAACGACATCAGCAATAATTTTTTATTCTGCAGGTAAAAATATTTTAAACCCTTTTCTGGAAGGAACAACAACCAGTAGAGGGAATGCTACAAAATGGCCAGTTAATGGTAAACCAGAACCAGGAGGAAGTGATTATGGGGGCAGTGCATTGGCTTTTGTATTAGGTTCATGGGATTTATATGATAAGTGGAAAAAAACGACAAACCCAGCTTTTGAGAACCATAAGCTTCCAAGTTCTAACCAAGATATTGTTGTTCCGTATAGACCAGGGTATCAACCTTAAAATAATTTTATGAAAAGATTAATTTTATTAAAAAAACTTAGAGGAATATCCATTGCAGCGGTATTCATTATAATGATTGCTCGTGAGTTCTTTGAGCAATATGTTTCTAAAGAAATAATAATGGGCTCGCTTTATTTATCAGCTTTCTTATTAGTATGTTTATTGTCTTTAAGTGGTTGGATATATTTTGAAAAAAGGAGAATAAATAAAAAAAGTACTAATTATGACAATTTCTAGAATTATATTTTTTTTGAGTAATTATTCATATAAAATAATATCTGTACTTTTCGGGGGGTACATGATTTCCTATTTTATTCTTTTGGATTACATTTATCAAGATGAGATACCTATTTTTTTTGCATATATATTTTGGTATTTATTTGGGGTGTTTTCAGGTTTTTCAATAGTAAGGACGATCCAAAAAAAATATAATAAGTAACAATAATAGAACCTCCAACTAGCAAGTTTGTTGAAGTGTTATTGTATAAAAAGTTAATAGTATACCTGGCTCGAGCCTAATTGGGCTCCCTCCTACACACATGAATAAAGGAACAACCGCACGAAAGTTCGTGCATTTGTGAGCGGAACGAAAAAGGCGAACGGATATAAAGCGAGATAGGAAAAAGGCCGGCGGTGCCGGGTTTTTTTTATGGTGGTATTTCTGAATACTCTGGCCGGTTTATCCGGCAAACTTAAGAAATATGATTCGTTGGCCTGAAACTAAAAGTCGATATTAATCGTTAAATTTGTAGATGAACAAAACAATGGAAATTATGAACGTAGTTGAAAAAAGAGACTTTATACACAGACATTTACATAATGCTGACGAAAGCCTTATCAATAGTCTGTACGAAACATTGCAAAAAAACAGAGCCTTAAAACAAAAATTAACAAACAGGGCACAAAAATCGGAACAAGATATTAAGGATGGTAGAGTGTTTAGTCGTGAAGAACTAGAATAAAAAAAGCTCTGATGAAATTACTATACACCGAACAAGCTATCGAAAGCTTAAACGAAGCATTAGATTTTATTGCACCTAAAGTAACCGACAAAAAACTCTCTGAAATACGTAATCAAATACTGGACAAGGCAGATACACTTATCGACCAACCTCTTAAAGGGCAAATTGAACCTTATCTTGAGCATTTGAATCTTGAACACAGAAGATTAGTTGAAGGAAACTATAAAATTATTTATCGTATATATGGTTCAATCATTTATGTGACAGATATCTTTGATTCAAGACAAGATCCATACAAAATGAAAGAGTAACTCCCCCCGCTGGCGCGAGCTTGTAGCTCGTGCCTCATACAAATCAGTCGATGTTGATTGTGAAAACTTCCCTTAATTAGTAGCACTTTTAATTAAAGTCTTTTTCATGCAGGAACGTCGGAGTGTTATGTTAAAAGCGAAAACAGATCATCTTAAAAACTCAGGCCAACCTTTAAAATTGTGGTAAAAAAATAATTATTTCAAAATGCGGCGTGTAAGTAACCTTACAGGCACGTAGGAAGCTATAAAACCGATGAGTCCTACAACCACAAGCACCCATACAAAATCTATGGCCTGAAGGTCTACCGGATAGGCATCAATTATAAGTGTACCCTGCGTACTGATTTTAATAAGAGCATAGGTTTGCTGCAGCCAGGCAACAATAAAACCAAGCAACAATCCCGTTATGGCACCCACAAAAGTAATCATGAAACCTTCGGTAATAAATATTTTGCGGATAAGCTTGTTGTCGGCTCCCAGGCTCTGAAGAATAAACATATCTTGTTTTTTGTCGATAATCAGCATGGTTAGTGAACCCAGGATATTAAATGAGGCAATAACCAAAATAAACGACAAAATGAGGAAAATGGCCCATTTCTCTGATTTCATCACCTTGTAGAAAAACTCATGTTGTTCATAGCGGTTTTTAATCACAAATTCATCTCCAAGGCGCTCCTGCAAATTTTCTTTTACTTCGTCTACATCTGTTTGGGTATCTGTTTTAAGCTCAATGGCCGAAACCTCATTCCCTGTATTGAAAAGTTCTGCAGCAAAGCTAAGCGGAACAATAATGTATCTTTCGTCGATTTCCTGCCTGATGGAAAAAATCGCTGAAGGAATAATGTATTTTTGTCGAAATGCATTTCGTGCAGAGGCACTGAGTTTTGCATCCCGGTTTGGCGCATAAATTCTAATGGAACGTGCAAAATTCAGATTCACCCCTAAAAAATAACTTAACCCCTGACCCACAATGCAAAATTGTCCGTCTTTGGGTTGCTCAGGAGCCATCCGGTTAATCATGGTATCGAGGCCGGTTACATCCATGTAGTGCTTGTCTACAGCCTTTAGGCGTGCGGGATGTGTTTTCTCATTGTACTTGAGCAGTACATTTTCCTCTATCACCTCAGCATATACGGCCACACCATTGGTATTTTCAATCAGCTTAAGCGTAGCACTATCGGCCTGAAAGCGCTTACCTGAGGCAGGTAAAATTTTTAGTTCAGGGTCAAAAGAACTGAAAAGGCTGCGCACCACCTGATCGAAACCATTGAAAATTGATAATACGAGTATAAGCGCGAAAGTTCCAACTAAAACACCCGTTACAGATATGCCTGAAATAATGTTGATGGCATTCTGTTTCTTGCGCGAAATAAGATACCGGGTTGCTATAAACAATGGAAAACGCATGTGCTAATCTTCGTCGAGTTTATTCTCAATGTTTTCGATATAGTCGAGTGAGTCGTCCAGATAAAAATGCAGCTCCGGAACTTTCCGTAACTGATGCCGCACCCTTTTACCTAAGTTGTAACGCAACTCCCCTGCTGCATGATTTACCTTGGCAACAATAGCTTCAGGGTCTTCGGCCGGGAATAAGCTCAGGTATACACGGGCTATTGATAAATCTGCTGTTACACGCACCTGGGTAACAGTAAACATCACACCCGGCTGAATAGCCGCTCCGTCTTGTTGCAGCATTTCGCCCAGGTCGCGTTGTATTTGACGATTAATCTTTTTTTGTCTTTGCGTTTCTTCCTTCATCTTCAACTCCTTTCCATCAATAAGTTTAATTATACAAAAGTAATGCTTTTTTCCGCTTTTAAAATATCAACTTTCGTCATAGAGGTTTCAGCACGCATACACTCAACAATATTCATGAAAAGCTTATTGTCCATATTGATATGAATAGTCAAATTTACTACCTGTGCGCCTCTAAAATTAACTTAGCCCTATACCCGATACCTGATGAGGAAACCATTGTGAGCATCAGGAGCTGAAAATATTTAAAACATGGCCTGAACCATGGCTTTTTAAAACGTGGTTTACTCCAACAACCCATGCCTCTCAATGTAATGAATTAATGTGGCGGCCATTTGCTTATGCTCTTCAACTCCTGGATGTCTGTTCGCTGCAAGATAATCAAAAAATAGGGTGTGGGTATTTTCATCATTTAATGCTTCAACAGCTTTGCGGATGTAGGCAGGCCATGGCGAATCAGGAGCTACGGCATCCATGCTCCCCAAAGTACAAACAATGGGCGACTTGGGATAATTTATTCTGAGTTGCTGCATGAAATTCCGGTAACTTCGAACTATATGTTGGACACTGATTACTGAATCGCCAAAACGGTATTGGTACTCTGCCAATTTGGGATTTGACAGGATCCATGAATCATTTTGCCCCAAATTAACAACCACGAGTGGGGTGGTTTGATTAGAAAATGTCCAGCTGCTTGATGCATCGTTGGGACTGAGCCGGTTATAAAGTTCCGGCATAATTTGCGGATACCAACTCACCATAAAACCAATGCCACCACGCGCAATGCAATGGTAAACAGCATCGAAATATCTTGCTGTTATAGCACCATAGCTCATGTAATTGTTCGTAAAAATGCTGTCGGGCCGGTCCTGTCCGGAATAATCTTCATTGGCATACCCCGTAGTAATAGAATTTCCATAAAACACTATTTTATGGTTTTTCTCAGACAAGGGTAAAACTGTTGCATCCCGGTCGATTTTAAAACCATAAAAACTGGTTGTACCTGTGGTAAACTCAGTTCGCCTGTAAAGCTCTACTGTATGAACTCCATTGGGCAAGTCAGCCAATTTGATTTCCTTCCTGGTCGTATCCGGTTTGATAATTCCTGCACTATCGCCATCAACAATTACATTATAATATGTTTCGCCAACATTATCTTTCAGAATTGCAATAACAGAAGTACCTTTAAATTTGATTTTGATACTGCTACCCGGCCAAAAAATGCTAACTGCATCCTGAGTCGAACTATCAATTCTACCTTCGTAAACTATTTTCGAATCTGAGGGTACAATTAATTGATTTGTGTTTTGTTCACAACCATGGAATAACAAAATTGTAAGGAAAAACAAAAATATATACCGCATACAAATTTTTCTTTAAAGATATATTTTAAACAGTTTGTAAGGTGCAACAAGTCAAACTTTTTGTTTACAAGCCAGTTGCCCGGCTAATTAAAGGATTTAATAATGATAAATCATTATTGCTTTATATATGTTTTTTATTTACATTTGGATATATAAAAATACTGTATATGGAAAGACATCTACATAAAATATTGATTACATGGGACTTTAGTGAAAAGTCTGAGTTTGCACTTGCACACGCAATAAAACTCGGTCGCCAATTGGGGACCCAACTTGAATTACTGCATGTGGTAAAAAGAGAGACTGAAACAGCAGATGCCCAAAAAAGGCTGGATGATGTAGCAACACGGGCAGAAGAAACATATGGTGTAAAACCGCTGACAAAAGTTAAAGAAGGTAGTATTTTTCACGCCATTGGTGACTATACCAGGGAAGAGGATGTAAAACTGGTTGTGATGGGCACCCATGGCATACGAGGTATGCAAAAAATTACCGGTAGCTGGGCTTTAAAAGTTATTGCCAGTTCTGAAGTGCCCTTTATTGTTGTTCAGGAAATGCCAAGAGTCGAAACATACGATAAAATTGTATTTCCGGTAAACTTCAAAGCAGAAAACAAAGAAAAACTCATCTGGGCCATATACCTCGCCAAATACTTCAATTCAAAAATTTTGCTGTTCAAACCACCGGTCGATGATGAATATTATCTGACCAAAGTGAATAATAATCTGCTTTTTGCCAAAAAACATTTGCAGCATTACGGTGTGGATTTTGAACTCGAAACTGCCCGTAAGGCAAGTAAATTTGAGGATGAAATGCTTCAATATGCGCAAGACGTAGAAGCAGAGCTCGTGCTCATCATGACGACAAAAGGTATTGGTTTGGGAGACTATATTTTCGGTGCTTCAGAGCAATATATTATTGCCAACAGTGCGAAAGTGCCAATTATGTGCGTTAACCCGCGAAAAGATGTAGCAAAAGCCAACCTTTCAGCCAACTGGTAATTAGAATAACTCCGCATATTTTCCGGATGATACATTATTGCTTCGGCACCCTTACACAGATGTCGAAGCAATTTTATTTTAAGGCTGGTTATTTTTTATAAGCGTTCCATCCCTGAGCCTTTAGCTCAATATCATGACCGGATTTTGAAACAAGATAACGGCCCTTAGCTATACTGGTAATGTGACCAATAGCCACCAATTGCTCAATATCCTTAATCTTTTCATAATCAGTCGGGTTAATGGTGAATACCAGCTCATAATCTTCGCCGCCATTGAGCGCGGCTATCAGTGGTTCAATATTCATCTCATTGGCCATCGATGCGGCTTCCTGACTAATGGCCAGTTTATCCTGGTATATGCGGCAACCGCAACCACTTTGCTTACAAATGTGCAATAACTCCGAAGACAATCCATCTGAGATATCCATCATGGCAGTGGGTTTGACATGCAGTTCGCGTAGCTTTTTCACCACATCGAGTCGCGCCTCGGGTTTGAGTATGCGGCTGAGAATATAATCGCTGCCTGACAATTCGGGCTGGGTATGCGGATCAGCCTTGAATACTTCTTTCTCGCGCTCAAGCAATTGCAGCCCCATGTAGGCCGCTCCCAAATCGCCGGTTGCGCAAATAATATCGTTTTCGCGAGCACCTGAACGGTACACAATTTCTTCTTTTTGTGCAGCACCCAAAGCTGTAACACTAATGGTTAATCCCGTTACCGAAGATGTAGTGTCGCCGCCTACCAAATCTACACCGTAGGCTTCGCAAGCTTTAAAAATGCCCGAATACAATTCATCTACTGCTTCAACAGAAAATTTGCCCGACATGGCAATAGAAACAATAATTTGCTTTGGAATGGCATTCATGGCCACCACATCAGAAAGATTTACAATTACGGCTTTGTAGCCTAAATGCTTAAGCGGGGTGTACATAAGATCGAAATGTACCCCTTCCACCAAAATATCAGAGGTTACGACAGTTTGCATGCCGCTGTAGTCAAGCACTGCTGCATCGTCGCCAATGCCTTTTTGGGTTTCTTTGTTTTTTATTTCCACATTTTTGCTGATGTGCTCAATCAGTCCAAATTCACCAAGATCTGCAATCGGAGTAAGTTTTTTTTCTTCTGCTGCCATAATTATTGTATTATTGATCCTTTACCTGCCTGCCAGATGAGTTTTTTTCCAAATCCCAGGCGGTTATCGGTCATTTTTATTTCGTTCGGTTGGAGTACCCAGAGTGTAGTCTCCATCAACCGGGCGTAAGGGAAACGCTTTAAATACCTCTTTCTGGCTTTTTCGAGCAATTCGCCTTCCGGTTGTGTAGTGGTGCCTGCAATTTGTATGCCTTGTATTTTACCTACCAGCTTTGTTTCCAGATAAATATTAGCTGCTACCTGCTCGTTTTGAGCGGCTTCAGCACCATGCCTGGTTTTTAAATCGGTGGTGTACACAAACACCTTTTCATCATCCATCCATGCGTAAAAACAACTGGCGACCCATGGCACGTTCTCTTTACTTGTAGCAAGTGTAAGCACATGGTGCTTTTTAATCATTTTTATTATACGCTCGTCTGTTGATGTCATCTTATTTTTTTTGCGAAGATAGTACTTTTGAATGGGTATCACTTAAATCAACAGCTTTTCCTTATTGCTGTAATGCATAAGGTTACCGATTGATAAATAACTCCTTAGGCCTAACCAACACGTTCCCATAAAACTTTTTAATTTTAAAACAAAGAGCGCACACGCATAAAGCAAATAGCAAATCCCGGGATGTGGCTTTTTCAGGTGAAAAGTATAAGGAACTTCCTGATTTTCGAGCAAATAAATTCATCTATACAGATAAATGATTATTTTTGCAATCTGAATGAAAACGGTGCCCGCTTAAAACACCCGGGGACATTTCCAGCAGTATTTTACAGGAAAAAAGGGACAATAAATGAGTTTAAAAGGAGAAATAGATCGTAGAAGAACTTTTGGAATAGTAAGCCATCCGGATGCCGGTAAAACAACATTAACAGAAAAACTACTGCTTTTTGGTGGTGCCATCAGGGTTGCCGGAGCAGTAAAATCGAATAAAATAAAAAAGGGAGCCACCTCAGATTTCATGGAAATTGAACGGCAACGGGGCATTTCTGTGGCCACTTCTGTAATGGGATTTGAGTACAAAGGCATTAAAATAAACATTCTCGATACGCCTGGCCACCAGGATTTTGCAGAAGACACCTATCGAACCCTCACTGCGGTTGATTCCGTTATTGTAGTGATTGATGCCGCCAAAGGAGTAGAAGTCCAAACACGGCGGCTTATGCGTGTTTGTCGCATGCGCAAAACACCGGTTATTGTCTTTATCAACAAACTCGACCGCGAAGGTAAAGATCCCTTTGAATTGCTCGATGAAATAGAAAAAGAACTTGATATAAAAGTTCGCCCGCTGAGCTGGCCCGTGGGTATGGGTAAAAGGCTCAGAGGTATTTACAATATGTACGACGAAAAACTCAATATCTTTACGGGAGAGGATAAACAAACAGCCGAAGAGCCTTTGCAAATAAGTGTCGATAACGAAGAAATTGTGGATTATATAGGTGAGGATTATACGCAACAGCTTCGCGACGATATTGAGTTAGTCAATGGTGTTTATCCGCCCTTCGAAAACCGAACTTACCAGAATGCAGAAGTTTCGCCGGTATTCTTTGGCAGTGCATTGTACAATTTCGGTGTAAAAGAACTTTTAGAGTGCTTTATCGACATAGCCCCCACTCCACGTCCTTCAGAAGCAGAAGAAAGACATGTAGATGCGTATGAAGATAAATTCAGTGGATTTGTGTTTAAAATTCATGCAAATATGGACCCCAACCACCGCGACAGGCTGGCGTTTATAAAAATATGCAGTGGTGTGTTTCGTCGCAACACCAACTATTTACATGTGCGCAACAATAAAAAAATTAAATTCAGCAGTCCCACGGCTTTCATGGCCTCCAAAAAATCGGTGATAGACGAAGCTTATCCGGGCGATATTATCGGATTGCACGACACCGGGAGTTTTAAAATCGGCGACACCCTTACAGAAAACGAACAACTTCATTACAAGGGTCTGCCGAGCTTTTCGCCCGAAATGTTCAAATACATCGAAAACGATGACCCCATGAAATCGAAACAGCTGGCCAAAGGCGTGGACCAGTTGATGGACGAAGGTGTAGCACAGCTTTTTACAGTAAAAATGAATGGGCGTAAAATTATTGGTACGGTAGGAGCCTTACAGTTTGAAGTAATTGAATACCGGCTTTTACACGAATATGGCGCAAAGTGTCGCTGGGAGCCCGTAGGGTTTCACAAAGCCGTATGGTTCGAAAGCGACAATGAAGAACAAATGGAAGATTTTAAAAAACGCAAATACAAGCAAGTAGCAGAAGACAAACACGGAAATGATGTGTATTTGGCCGAATCAGCGTTTGATTTGGACCGGGCCAAAGAAAAGTTCCCGGACATTAATTTTCACTTAACCAATGAATTTTAGTTGTTTACCCACAACCTAAAAATTCATTTTTTTGTTACGCTTTTGTTTTTAGAACGTACAAATGAACAGCACTCAATATTCCGGGCAGTTAGCCGTTTCATATATTGATTAACCGAATTAAATGTTTTCAGACACGATATACGAAATCAAGCAAAAGCTAAAAAATCCTTTGGCCGACCTTCCATTAATGGATCAAAAAATGGCGGTTGCCCAAATTACCCATGCCAATTATTCCCGCTTAAAATACCTTTTATCTTTCTTATCGTTTTTCTCATTGGTGCTGCTGGGTAGTGATATTGTATATTTTGAAACCTGGAGCGCAAAAAGCCTGATAGAGATATTTGTAATAGCCGACCTGTCGCTCCTACTGATCAGTTTGTCGGGGTTGATAATTATTCGCCGTAAGCGAATGCCAACAACCGATTTTCAGCAGCGGATGATTTACATTTACCTGCTCTATGGTGCTGTATGGATTGGCGTGATATCCGGGATGAGTTACGAACAAAGTAACCTGACGCTTGTGGCGGGAATTTTCATCATCAGTAGTTCATTTATTCTGTCAGAAATTTTTCATGCCATAATGCTGGCAGCTATTTACACGGTTTTTATACTCATGCATTATCCCTATAATTCAGTGTATCATGATAGTTTCACTGTGTTTTTTATAATCCCGGCATGTATTTTACTGGCATGGATATTTAGCAAAATACTTTTTAAGCATAAAATAGAAAGCATTCAAAAAGAAAAAATGTTGCGCGAATATGCCAACAATTTGCAGGAAACTGTTGATAAAAGAACCACTGAACTTAAAACCAAAAACGACAATCTGATAAGGGAAATAAACAGCAAAGAAACCATTCAAAGCCAGCTTATTGCATCGGAAGAACTTTTCAAAAAATTACTGTACCAATCGGCCGATGCCATTGCTATTTTCGATACCACAGGAAAAGTTCTACAATGGAATATTAAAATTGAAGAATATACAGGTATTTACAGACGAGACGCCATTGACCAGTTTTATTGGGACCTGATACAAAAACCCCTTAAAAACAAAAATGAAGCAACTGAAATAGAAAAGAAAATAAAAACCTATGTGGAGCAAATTACGAAAAACAACTCAACAACCTCACAAATAAAGCTCCGACACAGTTTTATTAACAATTCTAACAGAGAAAGATACATCGAAACCAAAATTTTCCCGATTTATTTGCATAAAAAAACGCTCATTGCCGCCTTTGGAAGAGATATAACCCGCCAATACGAATACGAAACCCACCTGAAAGAAGCCCGCCAAAAAGCAGAAAGAGCCAATGCTGCTAAAAGCGATTTTCTGGCAAACATCAGCCACGACTTAAGGTCTCCGCTAAACTCCATTGCCGGATTTAGCCAAATCTTAAAAATTAAACCCAATATTCCGGAAAAGAAAAAACAACAATACCTGGGCATTATTTACGATAACGGGCAATATTTACTTCAGCTCATCAATGCGCTTATTGACCTTACTCAACTCCAAAGCGGCAACATTAAAGCCGAAACCCAGGAGTTTTACATCGATGATTTTATGCAAGAGATAGATTCGCTTGTAATTAGTGAAAAAACATTAAAAACAGCGGATGTAAAAATTGCCAGAGACCTTACGCCTCAACATGTGTTGATTGAAACAGACCGGACTAAATTGCTGCAAATTTTCACCAACCTGCTTAGTAATGCTGTTAAATTTACTGATGAAGGGCAGATATCTTTTGGATGCAAAATTGAAGGCTCACATTTGCACGGCTATGTAGAAGATACCGGAACAGGCATTGATGAAACAGACTTGCAAAAAATCTTCAATCGGTTTTTCAGTGCCCGGGCTGTTAGCGAGAAAAACGAACAGGGGAAAGGCTTAGGACTGGCCATTGTAAAAGGATACGTTGACCTGCTGGGAGGAACCATACATGTAAAAAGCAAAAAAGGAAAAGGCACGCGTTTTGAAATGCATATACCGATAGTGCGTTCGGAGGCTAAAGACTTAAAAACAAGTTACGCTTTACCTGAGCCCGGCAAAAAGGTACTGGTAATAGACAACGACGCTGAGTCAGCCGAATTCGTATGCGAACTCTTAACCCAGTATAAATTAGAAGTAAAAAGGGCCAAAAGATTCGACGAAGCAATGGCCATGCTGGATGAACAACAGCCTGACTTGTTGCTATTAGATGTTTTCAGAGAAAACACGCTGTTGAAACATGAAATTGGACAAATACGGCAACAATTTCCGAAATTGCCTGTAATAGCCTACACAGCACTAACGCAAAGCAATATAACGCAGGAATTGTCGACCATGGTGGATGTAATTGTTTTTAAACCTATAAATGCCAGTTTACTCATACAAAAAGTTGCAAAATTTTTAAATGGATCAAGCCACACATAGAGAAGGAAAACATGTACGTACCAGCATGTATGTTGCATTGCTGATAAGCTTTTTTGTGGCCTTACTTTTTATCATCCAGCAATTTTTCGATAATGAGTTTTGCCCCGGCATACTACCCGGCAAATGGTCACACATTTACGGAATTATACTCTATCCCCTCTTTCATAGCAATACTTCCCATTTACTTTCCAATTTACCACCCTTATTTTTCCTTACCGCCGGCACTTTTTACTATATGCCCAAAAGATTCTTTATCGCCCCGCTGACAATATGGCTGGTGAGTGCATTTATTATTTGGACCTTCGGTCGATCTGGCTGCCACCTCGGCGCTTCAGGTATCATTTACGGATTAGCATTTATGCTGGCTACGCTTGGTTTTTTAAAAAAGCAACGCACACTCGGGGCTTTTGCCCTCATAATTGTGTTTATGTACGGAAGCATGATTTGGGGCGTATTGCCACAAGATGGCAATGTTTCCTGGGAAGGACATGCAGGAGGAGCGCTGGCAGGTGTTTTACTCGCTGTTTTATGGCGTAAAAAGCCAATTTATACCGATGAACCCGAAGATGATGATGATGACACGGACGAACCATTTAGCCGCTCTACGCACGAAATAGCAGATGCTGAGATTAACTACCATTTTATTCCGGAAAACCCCAGAAAGTAGAAATTATACTTTTAAATATTTACGATAAAAGCATATCTATATATCTAAATAATTAATTCTTTGGAATAGCATTTGTAAACGATTTAGTTCAATGCGTGTTTAATAAATAAACAAACAGAAAATTCTTTAAAAATTTTATAAAAACGAACGATATGGGAAAAAAACATACAGCAAGTGTGAACTGGAAAGGCGCAATGTCTTTTGAAACAGAGGTGAATAACCACAAATTTATGATAGATGCCGACGAAAAAGTTGGTGGAACAGACCAGGGTCCAAGGCCCAAGCCGCTGATGCTAGCAGCATTGGTAGGTTGTACCGGAATGGATGTGGTATCTATTCTGAAAAAAATGCGGGTAGAGGTAGAGGATTTCAATATAGAAGTAGAGGGCGAACAAAACGAAGAACACCCGGTGCAGTACATAAAGATGCACATTATCTACCAATTTAAGGGCAAAAATCTACCTAAGGAAAAAATAGAAAAAGCTGTTAACCTCAGCCAGGAGCGCTATTGTGGCGTAAGTGACTTTTACCGCAAAGTAATACCCGTTACCCACGAAATAAAAATAACCGAATCGTAATCCGTATTTTTATTTAGACATACACCCAAACCGTTGCATGAAAGTGTGGCGGTTTTTTTGTGGTTGGCGCCTAACTAATGGCGATTGGCGATTGAATTGTTGTGTTTGCGGTTCATGGTCCTGCATTTTTTCATGGTAAGTTTTTTAAAGCATGATGATTTTAGAAGAAAGGGTAAAAATCAAGAAGTAAGTAGCCAAAAGGTAACAGCCATCGGCCAATTGCTAACTTCTTCGAAAATACTTAGAAACATATATTCCGATCATTCCTGCGGTAATACCCAAAACATCATACATAAAATCTACCGGGTTCATGGTGCGATGGGGAATCCAGTATTGATGGCCTTCTTCGAGAGCTGCAAATAAAACAAGTAATAAGAACAAACGGATGTTGGGTTTATAAGCCAGGGCAGCAAGCAGTCCAATGATTAGGTATGCGATGAAATGCAAGAGATAATCGAGCCGGAACGACAGTTCGACCATCTGCACCGAACGATTGAGCCTGCCATCAGGTATAGACGAAACAACCAGGAAAAGTGCCAGCACAATCCAGAATATAAAGCGGAGTATTTTTTGCGACATTGCGATAATTTTTTACAAAAATAAGACTTTAAGATGATTAAACGACATTAGCAAGGGAAGAGATGAAGGGACGAGGCGAGCTTTGCACATTCGTTGCATTCTTTGCGAGCGCCGCGTGAAAAAAGAATTGCACGCCACGATCGCTACAAAAAATATCATGCAACGACCGCAGCGGGTTCTTACGTTGCGGGCGCTGCGTATTCGTTGCGTACGCCGCGTGAAAAAAATTTCACGCCACAAACCCAAAATTGGAAACACGTCATCACGAGCGTCTTTGCTCACTGAAGTTTCAACGTAAGCGAGAGCGAAGTGATCTGTCTCAAAGCTTTCGGTCAGGTAGTTTTAAACAGATCGCTTCGTCGTACCTCCTCGCGATGACGTCGTTGTCTTCCTGTACAAACCTACCGACAGAACCCCTCACGCTGCGACTGGTGGGTTGGAATCTTTTTCGCTTTGTGCCACCAGATACAACGAAAATCACTAAAAAAGAGTTTCTCGCCACGGACGCTACGAGAATATGACGCCACGGACGCAGTTTTTATCCGCTATGCCGCCTGAAACGGCTATGCGGGGAGCGGCTCCGAATGACCGAAAACCCACAATCACCGACGCGTCATTGCGATCCGCCGCTGGCGGAGAAGCAATCTATCTCAAGCTTTCGTTCAGGATATTTGCAACAGATCGCTTCGTCGCTCCTACCTTCGTTCTACTACGGCGAGCAAGCCGCTCCTCGCGATGACGTCGTTGTTTTTCCTGTACAAACCTACCGACAGAACCCCTCACGCTGCGACTGGTGGGTTGGAATCTTTTTCGCTTTGTGCCACCAGATACAACGAAAATCACGAAAGAAGAGTTTCTCGCCACGGACGCAGCGGGTTCTTACGTTGCGGGCGTTGCGGCTTCTTTGCGAACGTTGCATGAAAAAGAATTGCTCTGGCGGGCACGGAAAATCAAAACTTATAAATAATCATCCATATTCAACATAAACTTATAGGCCGGCACAATCTGTATCTCTATATTTTCTGCTTTTATAAGTTCTTCGTAATCGTTAGTTATAATTATTCCTTTATCTGCATTTACATACTTACAGGCATTCATCAGCCCTTTTATTTCCCGTTCCCTCGTGTCGGCAGAATCCATTTCATAACTTGCCTGAACCGGATAATGGTTAGCACCATCTTTTATTATAAAATCACACTCGGTGTTTTTTTTAAAATATAAAATCTCTTTTTCTGCTTTTAATAATTCCGTTGCAATCATATTCTCAAATAATGCTCCTAAATTTTTCGAAAATGAATAATTCGTTGCCGTTAAAAAGCCATTGTCAATTGCATAGGCTTTTTTTTCGCTTTTGTGTTGTTTTATCTCTGAAAAATCAAACTTCGGAATCAATAAAGCAGCAAAAGTTGCCTGTATATAATCTAAATATTCATATAAAACATTATTACTGATTTTATATCCCTGTGACTTTAGATCGTTGTATAATTTATTTACCGAAAGCGGTTTTGTGATTTGCACCAGTATTTTTTTCAGGAAAAATTTGAGAATAACGGGGTTCGATATTTCGTAGCGCTCAATTAAATCTTTATAGATTATTGTATCAAAATAGTTTTGAAGCCTTTTAATTTTAATATCATCGGGTAGTTCTAATAATTCGGGAAAGCCGCCAAAATGCAAAAACTGTTTGTACCACTTAAAAATATTGACCTTTTGTCTGGTTCCATAATATGATGGAGAAACATCAAGAAAGTTCAAATATTCCCTGAACGTTAATGGATAAAGTGTATACGATATGGTACGCCCTCTTAGCGATGTTGCTATTTCGGAACTAAGTAGTTTTGAATTTGAACCGGTAATATATATGTTTTGTGAAACAGTGTCAAAAACACGACGAATAAACTTTTCCCATCCGGTAACATTTTGAATTTCATCGAAGAAAAAATAACAGTCCTTATACGATTGTTCAGGGTATAATTCATAATATGCTTGTAGTACTAAATCAAGATCTTTGGCCTCAAAATGAAAACGTTCGTCTTCAAAGTTAAGAAATAAAATACGTTCAACCGGTACTTGTTTTTTAAGTAGTGCTTTTATGGTATCATATAGCAAAAAAGTTTTCCCTGCACGTCTTACACCTATCACCGAAATGATTGTTTTAGTGTTTAACGGCAATTTAATTATACGACTATGACTTGGTTTTAATTCTGAATTATGAAAATCCTTGATGACAGTTTTTAGTAGTTCCTTCATGTTTAATTTCTCTTTTTTTGTAAAAGACACGATAAAAATACATAATTATTCGTCAATATAACGAATTTTTTGCAGTTTTCTTCGTGCTTTAAACGAAATTCATCAAAAGATTTGCATGAAATAAATACGGAACAAAGTGCTTCGTGGATAATCTGATTCGATTTGTGCTATTCTTAATTGAGAACAACGAAAAGCACTAAAATCACGAAAGAAAAGTTTCTCGCAACGAGCGCTACGAGAATATAACGCTAAGAGCGCAACGGGTTCTTACGTTGCGTTCGCTGCGTATTCTTTGCGAGCGCCGCGTGAAAAAAGGGGGCTGCATCTGGAGCACCGGAAAGTCGCGGTGTGAGTTCCTGAATGAACCGGAATGACGGTTTTTTCTTTATGTCTGCCGGCAGAAACCCTCACGCTGCGACTAATGGGTTGGAATCTTTTTCGCTTTGTGCCACCAGATACAACGAAAATCACTAAAAAAGAGTTTCTCGCCACGAACGCTACGAGAATAACACGCCACGAACGCAGCGGGTTCTTACGTTGCGCACGCTGCGTTTTCTTTGCGGACGTTGCGTGAAAATTTTTTGACTAAATCCCACAGCGGCAGCTTCGCTTGGAGCGAAACCGTCGCCTGCCTGCGCATAGGGTGCATCGTTGATTAACCCATCCGGAAAGTCGCGGTGTGAGTTCCCGAATGAACCGGAATGACGGTTTTTTCTTTATGTCTGCCGACAGAAACCCTCACGCTGCGACTAATGGGCAAGCGCTACATCGAACTTTCAATAAATTGGATAATCTGATTCGATTTGTGCTATTCTTAATTGAGAACAACGAAAAGCACGAAAGTCACGAAAGAAGAGTTTCACGCCACGAGCGCTGCGAGAATATCACGCCAAGGATGCAGCGAATTGTGTTTTCATCCGCTATGCCGCCTGGAGCGGTTAGGCGGGGAACATCTCCGAATGACCGTAAACCCACAATCATAGACGCGTCATAGCGATCCTAAAACAACTCCAAAGGGTTTAACTTTAATAATTCCTGCCAGGTTAAACCCCTGTTTTCTATTATGTATACTTTGTTGGGATTGTATTTTCTCCGGAAAGCATCCATCCCTTTTTGCTGCTTTGAAATATTACTTTTTATTTCTAATCCAATAATTTTTTCATTGTATTCAAGCACAAAATCTACTTCATCATTTCTATCGCGCCAATAGTAAAGCTTAAAACCTTCTTTTATCCCCATATTAACTAAATGCGCACCAACTACTGACTCTACAACTCTTCCCCACTCAACCGGATTTGCCTGAATGTTGTCAAAATATTGCGCTGATTGTGCACTTATCAAAGCATTGTTTTGCACCTGAAATTTTGGACTGCTCGCACGTTTACGGATGGTTGTAGGTGAATATTTTTCTATGCCGGTTAGCAATCCTGCTGTTCCCAGCAAATGCAGATAATGCGCCAATGTAGTTGTATTTCCTGCTCCCTGCAACTGCCCAAGTATTTTATTGTATGATAATATTTGACCGGAATATAGGCAACCCACTTCAAATAAATTCTTAAGTAAAGCAGGCTTATCAATCCGGGTAAGCATCAAAATATCTTTTGATATGCTCGTTTCTATCAGCGAATCACTTACATAACGCTTCCACCGGCTTTCCTCATCAATTAAGTCTGCACTACCGGGGTAACCGCCAAACCATGCGTATTGTTCTGCATTCCATCCAAAAGCTTCATGCATTTCCATAAATGACCAATGCGGCAGGTAAATAACTTCGAATCGTCCGGCCAGGGATTCTGTTAAGCCCTCTTGCAATAATAACCGGGAAGAGCCCAATAATACGACCTTTAGATTAAGTTTATTAAAGCTATCTTCGTCCCACAGTTTTTTTACAACTTCACTCCAGTTGATAATTTTTTGAACCTCATCTATGATGAGTAAAAACTCAATTGCCCCAGAAGTCTTCATTTTTAAACGTGCAGATTCCCATGTCTGCATTAACCAGGTTTCATCACTACCTGCAACAGCATCGGCTGATGTAAACAAATAAGGAATAACCAAGCCATCACACAATTGACGTACCATCGTTGATTTACCCACCTGGCGCGGTCCCATAATTACTTGAATATGCTTACGCGACTCATGAATTCGATTGTGAAGTATCTCTAATTCAGCTCTTTTGTACATATTCTACAATTTACTCAATATGGCGAGTAAAAATACTCAATTGTTTTGGTTTTTCCAACATTAATTTTGCTTTTGTTTCACGCAACGAGCGCAGCGAGTACTTACGTTGCGGCTTTGTTGCGCACGCTAATTTGGAAACGTCACGAGCGTCTTTGCTCGCTGGAGCTTCAGCGTAAGCGAGAGCGAAGTGATCTGTCTCAAGCTTTCGTTCTGGTAAATTCACCTCACCCTGTCCCTCTTCAGTTGAGAGCCTGACACGGCCTCAAGGAGTGGGGACGCTTCGATCTAATTGTATTACAGAACATTAACTTACCTGCAAGTAATTTCGTTCATTTTTGGTGTGCATGATCGTAGCGTAGAAATTTTGTACAAGCTGCGCGGTGGAGGTTCTTCCGCCAGCTGGCGGATTAGTGAGGTGTGCGGTGGGGGAGTGAAGCAATCTGTTTCCTCCTTTCGCTGCAGTTAATTGCAACAGATCGCTTCACTACGTTCGCGATGACGTCGTTGTTTTTCCTGTACAAACCTACAACCGAAGACGCGTCATGGCGAGGCACGAAGC